>WYEE01000093.1 GCA_009904025.1 Thermogladius sp.
GCAAAGCTCCTCAGGATACTTGTCTCCAGGAGGATTCTCAATGTCGGTTGAGAGCAGACGTGTAGTAGTCGTGTCCTCCAGGGAACACGAGTTTTTCTACAAGCTACTTGGGTTGAAGGACGTCGTCGTGGCTGGGAGAGAGGGGTTGGGGGAACTCGTTAACAAGCTCAAGAAGGAGAAGGATGTGGCGGTCATACTGATTGAGGAGTCCCTTGCGAGAGAAGCCGGCTTAGACGTGTTTAGCCTGAACGAGAAGGGTTTCGGCCCCCTGGTCACTATTGTACCCGACTCGAAGGTCTCTCTCGAGTCGGATCCCAAAGCTTATTACTTGAAATTCGCCTCGCAGATAATAGGTTATGAGCTGGGTGTTTAACTTGGCCGGCAGGACTGGTAGGATACACAGGATAGCGGGGCCTCTTGTTGTCGCCACGGATATACCAATGCCAATGATGTATGAGGTCGTTTTCGTCGGGGAAGAAGGTTTGATAGGCGAGGTCATCAGTGTTAGAGGGGATAAAGCCTACATCCAGGTGTACGAGGAGACCACTGGGTTGACGGTCGGCGAGAGAGTTGAGGCCACAGGCGAGCTTCTTTCAGCGGAGCTCGGCCCCGGCTTGATTGGATCAATTTACGACGGCCTCCAGAGACCCGAGGTCGAGATAGCTAGGTCGCTGAACGACATATTCATCAGGAGGGGTGTAAGAGTCAACTCGCTTAACAGGAGTACCAAATGGATCTACGCTGTTGACGAGAAGATTAGGGTTGGCGATAAAGTCGGCCCGGGCGACGTGATAGGTCTCGTGCAAGAGACCCCTATTGTAACCCACAAGGTGATGATACCGCCCGGCGTGAGCGGTGTATTGAAGTGGAGGGCGGGGGACGGGGAGTACACTGTAGAGGACGTGGTCGCGGTTGTGGAGGCTGGAGAGAGGAGATACGAGGTTAAGCTCTACCATAAGTGGCCTGTTAGAGTGCCCAGGCCCTTCAAGGAGAAACTACCTCCAGCCGAGCCCCTGCTGACTGGTATAAGAGCCATCGACTTAATGTTCCCGATCGCGAAGGGGGGTAAGGCGGCTGTACCAGGAGGCTTCGGGACGGGTAAGACCGTCTTACTCCAATCCCTAGCTAAATGGTCCTACGCCGACATCGCGATTTTCGTGGGTTGCGGCGAGAGGGGGAACGAGATGGCTGACGCCTTGAAGAGCTTCATCCAGCTCCACGATGTCCGCAGGAACAGGCCTATGATGGAGAGGTCTATCTTCATAGCTAATACAAGCAACATGCCTGTGGCCGCACGTGAGACAAGCGTCCTACTAGGGGTCACTATAGGGGAGTACTTCAGGGACATGGGCTACGACGTCCTCCTAGTGGCTGATTCAACGAGCAGGTGGGCTGAGGCTATGAGGGAGATCAGCGGGCGTATGGAGGAAATGCCAGGCGAGGAAGGGTTCCCAGCCTACCTGGCCTCAAAGCTGGCTGAGTTCTACGAGAGGGCTGGGAGGGTTTCAGCGCTCGGCCGGCCGGAGAGGACAGGTAGCGTGACTATTCTAGGCGCCGTCTCGCCCCCTGGAGGGGATTTCAGCGAGCCTGTCGTGAGGAACACGCTTAGATACGTTCAAGCCTTATACGCCTTAGACTACGATCTAGCGACACGCAGGCACTTCCCGGCTATAAACTGGCTGATGAGCTACAGCCTCTACGTGGACTACGTCAAGGACTACATGAACGAGCGCTCGGCTGGTAGATGGCAGGAGACGAGGAGCATGTTCCTCAAGATCCTCCAAAGGGAGGCGGAGCTACTTGACATAGTAAGGCTCGTGGGCCCCGAGGCTCTGCCGGAGGAGGATAAGCTGACCCTGGAGGTCGCGAGGATGATAAGGGAGGGGTTCCTCCAACAATACGCCTACGACCCGAACGACGCGTTTTCCCCTCTGGAGAAGAGCTTCTTGATCATGGAGGCTATATGGAGGTTCCATGAAACAGCCTTGAAACTCGTCAGGAGCAATGTGCCATTGTTCAAGATCAGGGAGCTGAGATCGCCGTACATGGTGTACAGGCTTAAACTCTACGCGCCACACGAAGTTGGGAAGGTATACGACGATTACGTTAAAACACTAGAAGAGGAGGCGAGCAAGTTGATGGAGGGGTTGAAGCCTTGAAGCTCCTGGTGAAGGAGACAAGGCAGATCACGGGGGCTAAGGGCTCCCTAGTCTTCGTCAAATCCCTGCCGGAGGTAGCCTACGGCGAGCTGGTTGAAATAGAGGTAGAGGGGGAGACGAGGCTGGGGCAGGTCGTCGACATCAGCCGCGACATAACTGTAATCCAGGTCTTCGGGTCCTCCCTTGGTATAACGCCGGGTAGAACAACCGTGAGGTTGAGGGGTGAGACCCTTAAGATACCTGTCTCAACGGATATGTTGGGCCGGATATTCAATGGGCTGGGTAAGCCCCTGGACGGGGGGCCGGAGATACTCCCGGAGGAGTACCTTGACATCCACGGCGACCCCTTGAACCCAGCCCTGAGGGTGCCTCCATCAGAGTTCATTGAGACGGGTATATCCGTTATAGACGGGATGCTAACGCTTGTTAGGGGGCAGAAGCTACCCATATTCTCGGGGTCGGGTCTACCGCATAACAAGATAGCGATGCAGATAGTGAGGCAGGCGAGCGTTAAGGGTAGTGGCGAGAGCTTCGCAGTAGTATTCGGGGCAGTGGGCGTGACTTTCGAGGAGGCAATGTACTTCATTAACGAGCTTAAGAGCATGGGGGCGATCGATAGGACGGTCGCCTTCCTAGCCCCTGCCTCGGCGCCGCCGGTGGAGAAGCTTGCTCTACCACGCGTGGCGTTGACTACAGCGGAGTACCTGGCTTGGAGGCAGGACATGCATGTCTTAGCGTTATTAACGGACATGACGAACTACTGTGAGAGCCTTAAAGAAATATCCGCCGCGAGAGAGGAGGTACCGGGTAGGAGGGGCTACCCGGGCTACATGTACACAGACCTGGCGTCAATGTACGAGAGGGCTGGGAGGGTTGAGGGTAGGAAGGGTAGTGTGACGATTATGCCGATACTGACAATGCCCGACGACGATATCACGCACCCTATCCCCGATTTAACAGGATACATCACTGAGGGTCAAATAGTGTTGTCGAGGGATCTGTGGAGGAAGGGGATATACCCTCCCGTAGACGTCTTCCTATCCCTCTCGAGAATGATGAAGGAGGGGATCGGCCCCGGGAAGACGAGGGAGGACCACCACTACGTGTTCTCGCAGTTGATGTCAGCCTACGCTGAGGGGCAGAGGCTTAGGGAGATCATTGCGATTGTCGGGGTTGAATCGCTTAGCGAAAAGGACAAGAAGTACCTTGACTTCGCGGACGAGTTCGAGTCGAAGTTCATTAACCAGGGTGAGAACGAGAGGAGGAGTGTAGAGGAGACCCTCGACATAGCATGGGATCTACTCGCGATCCTCCCTGAGGAGGAGCTGAAGATCAGGGATGAGCTGATAAAGAAGTACCACCCGAAGTACAGGGGGTCTAAGTGAGCGCGCCAGCTATCAAAATCAGCAGGCCCACCAAACTCGAGTTGATTAGGCTCAGGAAGAGGCTTGCATTGGCGAGGAGGTATTATAATATACTGAAGGACAGGGAGTCCCTCCTCCTCCAAACCTTCCGTGAAACACTATCGAAATTGATTGAGGAGAGGAGGCGTTTAAACAAGGCCCTCGCAGAAGCCTACGAATCCTACTATAATTCGGTGAGCCTGCACGGGTGGAAGATTATGGAGGCTGAGGCGGCGTCTGTTAAAGAAGAGGTCTTCTTCAAGACAGGGTTCAAGAACATACTAGGGGTGTGGACGCTTGAATTCCAGCCGTCGACCAAATTAAAGCCGCAGGAAAACCTTGTACCAGAGCTCCACGGTCTACAAAAGGCTAGGAGTGATATAGTTGAAACGTTGGCCAGGATCTCCGAATACGAGAAAACACTTGTCAACGTTGGCGCGGAGATCTCGAGGCTTAAACGCGTGGTGAACATGCTTGAGAAAGTATATATACCGAGGTTAGAAAGAACTATCAGGTACTTGTCCTTGAAGTTCGATGAGGTTTACAGGGAGGAGACTATAAGGGCCTTGAAGGTTAAGAGGATGCTCGAGGGAAGAGAGTCCTCGAGTGCTTAACCCCCATCAAACCCGCGCCAGTCTACTCTGATATAATGTTGTCTCTAGACCCATTTTTCCATCAGGATCCACCTAAATGAATGGGAGCTGAGAGATCTCCTCGCCGAGAGCGCTCGCTTCCTCAGCCTTCAGGACAGCGATGATCGTCAGAGCTGAGATGGCTGAAGCAAATACGTCTAGGAGTGCCACCGTGTAGAACCCGCTTATAGCGGAGGAGCCCATACTGAAGGTTATCCGAATACTAGGCCCTATCGTGCTGGCACCCGTGTACGGGTTGACATTGACCACACGAGACACCATCACCCCTGAAGCGCTCTCCAGTATACCAGTTTGATCGTATTTAACCTCCGCGTTAAGCTCGACAGGCACTATTACACCCGATACAGTCGTCATGTACGTCTCCTGGAGGTTTCTAACGCTGTTCGCCCCTGTTTTATCGTAGAAGAAGACGTCTTGAAGCCTATTCACGAGTATTCTAACAGCGTCGACTTGGCTTGTAGTGATGTAGACTGAGCCACTGTATACGACCATTAGAAGCTGGTCGCTTTGATCGTTAGCGTTGACGTTGACGATGTAGGCGCTCGGGGATTGGGCTACCGTGTTTAAAGCCCCGTAAGAGTAGCCGAGTAGCACGGCTATTATGAGCGCGATTAAAACCCCTTTAGCCCATTTGCCAAGGCCCCTCCTACCCTTAAAGACGATGCCGAGAGACCCCAGTATCTCGGCTAGAGACATGCCTGTTGTCTGCCTAGTCTCAAGGGTCGCCGTCCTGGCGACCAGCCATGTTAGCAGTATGCCTGTTAGGAAGCCTCCTACATGGGCGAAAGTCGCAATCGTCGTTGAGGTGAAGTAGCCGTATATAACCTGGAGAGCAAACCATAGTATCATGAAAGCGTAGGCTGTGATGGGGAAGCATAATGGTATCAGAATGATGATCGTGCACATGGACATCTTCGTGTTGGGGAAGAGGATTAAATAGGCTCCGAGTACCCCCGATATGGCACCGCTGGCCCCGACCGCGGGTGTGATCAGGAGGCTCCAATCAGACACGGATGAGAAGGCTAGGTGGAATAGGCTTGCTGAAACCCCCGAGGCGAAGTACAGTGTGAGGTACCTAGCCCTACCCAGGTAGTTCTCAACGCTGTATCCGAATAGGTAGAGGAAGTACATGTTGAAGAATATGTGGAGTATATCGGCGTGAGTGAACATTGAGGTGAATATTCTCAAGACGCCTACACGAGGGTTCGCTAGCAGCAGGTAGGGTGTGAAGCCGAGGCTGTATACGGCCTGGGGAGTGGACTCCAACAGGAAGTTCTGGTAGCTTGTGTAAATGTACACAATAACATTCGCTATTATCAATCCTATAGTAGCGTAAGGGCGCGGCCCCCTCCTATAGCTACTCCCAGGTACAAACATCCTCTCAGTCTCAAGCCTACTTTTCTACTTAAACAGCTAATAAAGAATAAAACCATCCACCTAGTTTAGGGGGCCAATCTACCGTGGCGGGTTGAGCCTTCACTAGTTGATCTAGTATTCAGGGGCGTGCCCTATATTGGTGATATCCAGGGTTTGGGGCAACAGGTATCTCATACACGTGGACGATATCCCCCTATTCGGCCACATAGCCTTCGGCGTCATCGACAGGGGTACCAACGTCCTCCAGGTCAGGTCTACAACCATATGCCCCTTCAACTGCGTATACTGTAGCGTGGACGCAGGCCCGTACTCGGCGAGGAGGCAGAGCGAGTTCATAGTAGACGCCGACTGGTTGGTCGAGTGGGTTAGATTAGCCTACAAGCTGAAGAGAGGCGAGGTCTTGGAGGCCCTGCTAGACGGGGTTGGGGAGCCGGCAACCCACCCGTCTCTCCCTAAAATCGTGGGGGAGTTGAAGAAAATCGTCCCCAGGGTTGCGTTGGAGACGAGGGGTTTCCT
>WYEE01000048.1 GCA_009904025.1 Thermogladius sp.
TTCCAGTTAAATACTGTTGAGATAGGGTAATACCCCTGGGGGTCTAGTAGGGTTTGAGGCGTTTGGGTTTCATAGAGATTATCGGTAGAAGTGGCATCCTTATTGTTAAACCCTCTGTAGAGGTGAGAGGCGAGCTAATTGGTGGTTTGGTCTACGACTCTAATCTACGGAGATTGGGTAAAATCGTTGATGTGATTGGCAGGGTCGACGACCCCAGGGTTGTTGTCAAACTAGAGTCCAAGGAACTAGCCTCCACGATTAGAGACTACAACGTGTATTACCAGCCCGGTAAACGAGGAGAGTATAGGAGAGGCGGGGTTCATGGTTAAAATTGAGGCGGCAACACTGAAATGCCCTGTCTGCGGTAGCGAGACGATAGTGTTCGACTACTCCCTAAACGCGTATGTCTGCTCAGTCTGCGGCACTGTAATAGACGAGAAGCCTATGGACTACGGTATAGAGACTATTGTCCGGGACGATAACACCCCTAGGGTAAGTGGCTCATATACAAACAGGGTTCACGATAAGGGTATAGGTGGGACAGAGATAGCGGGGGGAGTGATAAAACACGTTAAAGAGGGGAGGAGCTGGGTTGCTAGGCAGAAGGATGTTAGAGTTGGTAAAAACGAGAGGATAGTCGAGAAAGCGTTAAAGCATTTAAATGATCTTGTCAAACTCATTAAACCTCCGACAGCTGTAGCTGAGACGGCCGGCGAGATCCTCAGGAAAGCCGTTGAGGGGAAGAACTTCAAGGAGAAAACATTGAAGAGAATGGCTGTAGCATCTCTCTACTTGTCCTACAAGATACACGGGTATCCCAGACCATTTAAACAATTCGCACTCGACCTTGGTTTAGAGCCCCAGGAGATATGGAATGCTATTAAAATGGTGAGCGAGTCTGTCAAAGATCTTAACAAGAAGCTAACCAGAAACGACCCTCAGACAATTATATCGTTTATAACAAAGAAGGCCAACCTGCCACCTCAGGTGGAGTTTGTGGCTAGCAAGATAGTATCAGACCTCTTGGACACAGGGCTGGTAAGCGGGAAAGGGCTTTCAAGCCTAGCAGCTTCATCGGTGTACGTTGCATCCATCCTGACCGGCCATAGGAGAACTCAAATAGACATAGCTAGAGTTGTCGGTTTAACGGATGTAGCCATTAGAAACTCTTATAGTGAAATAGTGCGGAATCTCGATATTGTAATAAAAATGTGATTTACCCGTATTCGGTTTTTCTCATGTTGAATTATAAACCCTTTACATCAAAATAAATACTTGGCTTAAGAAGCTTGTTTGCCAACGGGTTTGATGCCATGGATAGAGAATCCACCGCAGGCAAAATTCTAGAATTCTTATTGGAAAACGAGGGAAGGGATATACTGCAGAGTGATTTATGGAAGGAGCTAGGTTTATCGAGTAAGGATGTTTCAAAAATTTTGAAAAAACTCGAAGAGGAGGGTTTGATAAAGAGGGAACCGGTAGTGTACAAGGGGAGGAAAACATATAAGATAATGGTGTTGTCGGATAGCTTACTCAACTCTGATAAGATAGGGGTTACTCGTTCTGTTGGCAGGTATTTGATGAGGAAGCTGGTTAACGAGGCATTAGATATCCCGTGTCTATCATGCCCGTATATAAGTAAGTGCTATGAAGGGGGATTCTATGACCCAGTCAACTGCCAGTTCCTAAATGAATGGATTCTGAGGAATATGCGTGACAGGAAGCAGGGGGCCTCACTTCCCGCTCAACTCTAGAATAGTGCTCTCCACAATTTTCAAGGGGGCGTTTGTCTTTAAACCACGTGGGTCCAGGTGGGTTCTAGACGCCTTGAAGCCCAATTCCTCAAGCCTCTCCACAAGGAGCTCCATATTAGGCATATCAGCCCTGATCTTCCTGCACAACAAGTCTAGCCTTATGAAAGGCTCGTTTACACTAAATTCTTTCTGAGCATACTCAACGTATTTTAACACCTCTCTCCTCTGGAGGAACAGCGTCTTCTCTAAGACGGCTAGAAGCCTCCTTGCAAAGTTCTCATCGCCTATAGGGCAGATCCACAGAGGACCTATAAGCAACGGTCTATTACCGTCGCTGCAATCAAACTCCTTGTCTCTATCATACTTGAAACCTCTCTCCAGGGTGGTCGGGCAATACCATATGTAGCCCCTGCACTTGGAGATTACATTAAACGGATTTTTCCTCTCAGCTACGTAGAAGACACGGTAATAGTGGGCTTTGCTTAGGTATAGTACGGGGGTTATGGTGTAGTTCATCGCGGAGGCTCTTAGAGCAATATTGTACGTTAGAAGCCTGAGTCCGAGCTCGCTCTTGAAGTCAACGTCGGCGCAGTCAAGCCAATATCTTTTCAAAGTCTTATCTTTGTTAACGCACGCCAACGGACCTTTATCTGTCGCTGAAACACCTATTAAGGCTTTTTTGCCAAGGGGCTTTAAAGAGCTCTCAATGTAAGGTATGGGGGAGCCATATGGGTCTATATCCACGTAGTCCACGAAAACACCGGTGAATGTAAGCAGGTTTCCAAGAGCATTCGCCTCCATGTTGAAGGGTGCCAGCTCACTCTCAAGCTTGTTCAACTTGATGTTCTCTACCATAAAATCAAAGGCTCTAGGATCCACATCGTTGACTATTCCAACACCTCCGGCTTCGAGGGCTATCCTGATCCCTCTTACACCCGTCCCAGCCAGTAAGTCCACGAAGAAGAATTTTTTATCATTGAAAAACGCTCTCAATGCTAGTATAGTGATATCCCTCGACAACCTGGCCGAGGGATTATAGAATACGGGCATCCAGGCTGGTTCGACGAGGCCGTCCTCCCTAATATACTCGGATAAATCGGGTACATAAAGCCTGGCCAAGCCTTCCTCAACTAGAACAATCTTCCTCGGAAGTTTCACCACGACCTCCTAATCAACCTTTAATTCTCTCGACAACAGACTTCGGGAGAGTTCGATTCAACATATCCCTGTTTTCAAATGTTAAAAACAGTTTTTCAGAACTCTCTAATAGCTTCAAGATATCTGGGTCTGAAAGCCGGTGGTGGACTACTAGAATAGAGGGCTTGCCTAAGTGCAAGGCTTCAATTAGTAGGGGCTTGAAGCTAGGTAGTTTAAGCTCCATTGGGCCAACTTCGTCCACGCATAGGACATCGCTCTTTGCTACAACTTCTTTGCTCAACGCTCTCTCCACAATTCTATTGGCTTCCCCGACGAATACCCCGTAGGCCCCGACTCTTACATGTGAGGAATAATCTCTTTTAGCTAGCCAAGCCCAGTCTCCTGTAGACAAATCCTGTATTTTAAAGCCTATTCTAACCCCCGACATATCTCTTTCTTCAAAAGCAATTAAGCCAGCTACGCTGAGATTGTTTCGTCTAAGCATCTCAACGACTCTGTTAAATAGCGTGGACTTGCCTACTCCGGGCCTCCCCGTTATGACAAGCATATAACCCATTTCCTTTTACTCACCAAAAATCTCTTTTACCGCGTGTTTGATTTTTTCAATTTTCTTCTCATCATCTATGAAGATTGGAGCCGACTTTGTTATGCTCGACATCTTCACAGCATTCTCAGTCTTCAACTCCATTTCCTCCCTTGAGTAACCGGCTAATTGAACTATAGATACCGATTTATCATCTTTCACGAGAGCGCCATCTACCGGGGTTGTTGAGAACTCGAATACCCTGAGATGCTTGATCTTCACCGCCTCCGCTAGATTATAGAGCACCTTGTTTTCTACGGGTACCTCGGGTTGATTAAATAGACTTTCATCCATTAGATCCACCTCCTCGAAGACGTCCTCGCCCATCAAGTTTGCTATTTTAATAGCGGTCTGAATGGAAGTCATAGATCGTTTTGTCTCATATTGATATATTGTTTCCTTTGATACATTCAGTTTGTTTGCCACCTCACTCCGGGATAGACCTAGCTCAATTCTTTTCCTTGCGAAGCTCTTGTTGTCTATTCTAAGTAGGTATGTTCCTCTTAGATTGATGATCAGTGGTCTATTGTTCCGTAAGAAATAGTTTCTCAACAGGTTTTTGTTAACAACGTAGATGTCGTTCCTAACGTAGACTACATCATCCTCCATCTCATTTCTCCAATATTTCTCGGAGACTATGAGCACTGAAGCCTTGTATGTGGCTGATAATTTTTTTAAATCATCTATCTCTCTTCTGCTAATCCTCGCCGAATTGTAGACTACTTTCAAAATAATCTTTCTACCGCCAGATCCACCCACAATATCAACACTGCGCCCCTCTTCCGGGTAGTTGATTTCCCTCACAATAAAACCGGCCCTGCTAAGTATATCGAGTGTTTCCTCGGTGAGCTCGTCAAGCATTCTACTCCTCATCTATAATACACCGTAGTTCTATTATATACAAATCTCCGAGATTCATCTTTTGAACCTAGCGTAGACCATAGCGTGGTCTTTGTCATATGGCTCTAGGTGAACCACATCCACTATCTCGAAACCCCTGTTTTTCAGGGTTTCAATCTCCCTTCTATACACTTCGCTCGGCTCCTTGGTTACGTCAATACTTCTCGCCTTGATGGCTAGAAGTAGGTAGCCTTCGTTCTTAAGGAAGAAATCAGCGTTGTCGGCTACTACAGAAGCCTGCTCTGGTTGCGCTATGTCTGCGTAGACTCCATCAACCAACTCGACTATATGCCTGTATAGCTGGGGTTTCCTGGCGTCAGCTAGGATTGGATAGAGGTTCCGTCTTAAGTCCGCCAGGGCCACAAACTCCCTCATGACTCGGGGGGCGAACTCCACACCATATATCCTGCCATTCAATCCTATTATATCAGATATATGGCTTGCAGTGGTGCCTGTGGCGACGCCTAGGTATAATATTGAATCACCCTCCCTAATAGGTTGCTCGCTCAGACCGTTGGCTAAAGCTCCGGCAAGCTTACTTCTATAAGTGTTCCACTCCCTGTACTCAACTCCTCCATGTTTAAACAGCTTCTCCCCGTAGACCCTGTGACCGGGCACAAGGTTTTTCGTTGCCAGCCTGACACTCCCATCCTCCAACTCAACGATAAAGACACCGTAGTATTTCTCGTGGGGTTTAATAGAGGCGGCCTCGCTCATGGTCTTCACCTCTTCTTCTCCCTAACCCTCCTAGATGGTTTAGCCTCCTCGGCCTTCTTAGCGGGCGGCTTAGCGTAAAGCTTCTTGATTTCGTCTATCCTCTCCTCGAGCTCTTTAACCAGTTTATCTCCTATAAACCTCCCGCTGTAGTAGTCTATTTTAGCGGCTATAGCGAGCTTAGAAGCTAAAGCCCTAGCAATCTTCCCTCTCTGCCATCTCGGGCTCTTGTGTATAGCTGGGTACTGGAATATAATACCGTGCTTAGGAGGTTTACCCCCCGTCCTCAAAGCTCTGAACAACGCTTTCTCAGCACCTAGCACTTGAATAGTGCTGGCTGGATGCTTAGCTAGACTCTCCAGGCTGCCAGCTAGACTTAGAAGTCTCGCCCCAAGTTTGCTACCCACGAGAGCCGTCACGTTGGGCGCTACCTCCTTCATGACAGCGTCTATGTAGTCTCCAAGTGTTTCTCTCAACTCGTATAGGTCTAGGATAATGCTTGCAAGCGTCTTAATGTACTCCATGTCGAAGTCGCTGAGGTCAGCCCCAATGCTTTTATTCGCGGCCTCAGCTATCTTGGCCGCCAGCTCCTCGCTTAAGCCAAGCCTCTTCAGCTTCTCGAGGGTTATATTACTCCTGTCCCCGAGCTCGCGTACTATCAGAGCGTAGTCGTGATGGTCTTTAACCAGCTCATCCAGTTCGGGGAAGTGTATGCTATACCATTCTCTAAGCCTTGATACATATAGGTTTATCGTCTTATCGATATCATCTATCGCTCTAATAGCTTGGACGGCCAGTAGATCCCTCTTCTGCGCCTCTTTTCTCAGTTTTCTCCTCGTTAGCTCGAGCGATA
>WYEE01000096.1 GCA_009904025.1 Thermogladius sp.
TTCCAGTTAAATACTGTTGAGATAGGGTAATACCCCTGGGGGTCTAGTAGGGTTTGAGGCGTTTGGGTTTCATAGAGATTATCGGTAGAAGTGGCATCCTTATTGTTAAACCCTCTGTAGAAGTGAGAGGCGAGCTAATTGGTAGTTTGGTCTACGACTCTAATCTAAGGAGATTGGGTAAAATCGTTGATGTGATTGGCAGGGTCGACGACCCTAGGGTTGTTGTCAAACTGGAGTCCAAGGAACTAGCCTCAACGATCAGAGACTACAACGTGTATTACCAGCCCGGTAAACGAGGGGAGTATAAGAGAGGCGGGGTTCATGGTTAAAATTGAGGCGGCAACGCTGAAATGCCCTTACTGCGGTAGCGAGGCGATAGTGTTCGACTACTCCCTAAACGCGTATGTCTGCTCAGTCTGCGGCACTGTAATAGACGAGAAGCCTATGGACTACGGTATAGAGACTATTATCCGGGACGAGAACACTCCTAGGGTAAGTGGCTCATATACGAACAGGGTTCACGACAAGGGTATAGGTGGGACAGAGATAGCGGGGGGAGTGATAAAACACGTTAAAGAAGGGAGGAGCTGGGTTGCTAGGCAGAAGGATGTTAGAGTCGATAAAAACGAGAGGATAGTTGAGAAAGCGTTAAAGCATTTAAATGATCTTGTCAAGCTCATTAAACCTCCGACAGCTGTGGCTGAGACAGCCGGCGAGATCCTCAGGAAAGCCGTTGAGGGGAAGAACTTCAAGGAGAAAACGTTGAAGAGAATGGCTGTAGCATCTCTCTACTTGTCCTACAAGATACACGGGTATCCCAGACCATTTAAACAATTCGCACTCGACCTTGGTTTAGAGCCCCAGGAGATATGGAATGCTATTAAAATGGTGAGCGAGTCTGTCAAAGATCTTAACAAGAAGCTAACCAGAAACGACCCTCAGACAATTATATCGTTTATAACAAAGAAGGCCAACCTGCCACCTCAGGTGGAGTTTGTGGCTAGCAAGATAGTATCAGACCTCTTGGACACAGGGCTGGTAAGCGGGAAAGGGCTTTCAAGCCTAGCAGCTTCATCGGTGTACGTTGCATCCATCCTGACCGGCCATAGGAGAACTCAAATAGACATAGCTAGAGTTGTCGGTTTAACGGATGTAGCCATTAGAAACTCTTATAGTGAAATAGTGCGGAATCTCGATATTGTAATAAAAATGTGATTTACCCGTATTCGGTTTTTCTCATGTTGAATTATAAACCCTTTACATCAAAATAAATACTTGGCTTAAGAAGCTTGTTTGCCAACGGGTTTGATGCCATGGATAGAGAATCCACCGCAGGCAAAATTCTAGAATTCTTATTGGAAAACGAGGGAAGGGATATACTGCAGAGTGATTTATGGAAGGAGCTAGGTTTATCGAGTAAGGATGTTTCAAAAATTTTGAAAAAACTCGAAGAGGAGGGTTTGATAAAGAGGGAACCGGTAGTGTACAAGGGGAGGAAAACATATAAGATAATGGTGTTGTCGGATAGCTTACTCAACTCTGATAAGATAGGGGTTACTCGTTCTGTTGGCAGGTATTTGATGAGGAAGCTGGTTAACGAGGCATTAGATATCCCGTGTCTATCATGCCCGTATATAAGTAAGTGCTATGAAGGGGGATTCTATGACCCAGTCAACTGCCAGTTCCTAAATGAATGGATTCTGAGGAATATGCGTGACAGGAAGCAGGGGGCCTCACTTCCCGCTCAACTCTAGAATAGTGCTCTCCACAATTTTCAAGGGGGCGTTTGTCTTTAAACCACGTGGGTCCAGGTGGGTTCTAGACGCCTTGAAGCCCAATTCCTCAAGCCTCTCCACAAGGAGCTCCATATTAGGCATATCAGCCCTGATCTTCCTGCACAACAAGTCTAGCCTTATGAAAGGCTCGTTTACACTAAATTCTTTCTGAGCATACTCAACGTATTTTAACACCTCTCTCCTCTGGAGGAACAGCGTCTTCTCTAAGACGGCTAGAAGCCTCCTTGCAAAGTTCTCATCGCCTATAGGGCAGATCCACAGAGGACCTATAAGCAACGGTCTATTACCGTCGCTGCAATCAAACTCCTTGTCTCTATCATACTTGAAACCTCTCTCCAGGGTGGTCGGGCAATACCATATGTAGCCCCTGCACTTGGAGATTACATTAAACGGATTTTTCCTCTCAGCTACGTAGAAGACACGGTAATAGTGGGCTTTGCTTAGGTATAGTACGGGGGTTATGGTGTAGTTCATCGCGGAGGCTCTTAGAGCAATATTGTACGTTAGAAGCCTGAGTCCGAGCTCGCTCTTGAAGTCAACGTCGGCGCAGTCAAGCCAATATCTTTTCAAAGTCTTATCTTTGTTAACGCACGCCAACGGACCTTTATCTGTCGCTGAAACACCTATTAAGGCTTTTTTGCCAAGGGGCTTTAAAGAGCTCTCAATGTAAGGTATGGGGGAGCCATATGGGTCTATATCCACGTAGTCCACGAAAACACCGGTGAATGTAAGCAGGTTTCCAAGAGCATTCGCCTCCATGTTGAAGGGCGTCAGCTCGTTCTCAAGCTTGTTCAACTTTATGTTCTCCACAATGAAATCAAAGGCTCTAGGATCCACATCGTTGACTATTCCAACACCTCCGGCTTCGAGGGCTATCCTAATCCCTCTCACACCTGTCCCAGCCAGCAAGTCCACGAAGAAGAATTTTTTATCATTGAAAAACGCTCTCAATGCTAGTATAGTGGTATCCCTCGACAACCTGGCCGAGGGATTATAGAATACGGGCATCCAGGCTGGTTCGACGAGGCCGTCCTCCCTAATATACTCGGATAAATCGGGTACATAAAGCCTGGCCAAGCCCTCCTCAACTAGAACAGTCTTCCTAGGAAGTTTCACCACGACCTCCTAATCAACCTTTAATTCTCTCGACAACAGATTTCGGGAGAGTTCGATTCAACATATCCCTGTTTTCAAATGTTAAGAACAGTTTTTCAGAGGTCTCTAGTAGCTTCAAGATATCTGGGTCTGAAAGCCGGTGGTGGACTACTAGAATAGAGGGCTTGCCTAAGTGCAAGGCTTCAATTAGTAAGGGCTTGAAGCTAGGTAGTTTAAGCTCCATTGGGCCAACTTCGTCCACGCATAGGACATCGCTCTTTGCTACAACTTCTTTGCTCAGCGCTCTCTCCACAATTCTATTGGCTTCCTCGACGAATACCCCGTAGGCCCCGACTCTTACATGTGAGGAATAATCTCTTTTAGCTAGCCAAGCCCAGTCTCCTGTAGACAAATCCTGTATTTTAAAGCCTACTCTAACACCCGACATATCTCTTTCTTCAAAAGCAATTAGGCCAGCTACGCTTAGATTGTTTCGTCTAAGCATTTCAACGACTCTGTTAAATAGCGTGGACTTGCCTACTCCGGGCCTCCCCGTTATGACAAGCATATAACCCATTTCCTTTTACTCACCAAAAATCTCTTTTACCGCGTGTTTGATTTTTTCAATTTTCTTCTCATCATCTATGAAGATTGGAGCCGACTTTGTTATGCTCGACATCTTCACAGCATTCTCAGTCTTCAACTCCATTTCCTCCCTTGAGTAACCGGCTAATTGAACTATAGATACCGATTTATCATCTTTCACGAGAGCGCCATCTACCGGGGTTGTTGAGAACTCGAATACCCTGAGATGCTTGATCTTCACCGCCTCCGCTAGATTATAGAGCACCTTGTTTTCTACGGGTACCTCGGGTTGATTAAATAGACTTTCATCCATTAGATCCACCTCCTCGAAGACGTCCTCGCCCATCAAGTTTGCTATTTTAATAGCGGTCTGAATGGAAGTCATAGATCGTTTTGTCTCATATTGATATATTGTTTCCTTTGATACATTCAGTTTGTTTGCCACCTCACTCCGGGATAGACCTAGCTCAATTCTTTTCCTCGCGAAGCTCTTGTTGTCTATTCTAAGTAGGTATGTTCCTCTTAGATTGATGATCAGTGGTCTATTCTTCCGTAAGAAATAGTTTCTCAACAGGTTTTTGTTGACAACATAGATGTCGTTCCTAACGTAGACTACGTCATCCTCCATCTCATTTCTCCAATATTTCTCGGACACTATTAGCACCGAAGCCTTGTATGTGGCCGATAATTTTTTTAAATCATCTATCTCTCTTCTACCAATCCTCGCTGAATTGTAGACTACTTTCAAAATAATCTTTCTACTGCCAGATCCACCCACAATATCAACACTACGCCCCTCTTCTGGGTAGTTGATTTCCCTCACAATAAAACCGGCCCTGCTAAGTATATCGAGTGTTTCCTCGGTGAGCTCGTCAAGCATTCTACTCCTCATTTATAATACACCGTAGTTCTATTATATACAAAGCTCTGAGATTCATCTTTTGAACCTAGCGTAAACCATGGCGTGGTCTTTGTCGTATGGCTCTAGGTGAACCACATCCACTATCTCGAAACCCCTGTTTTTCAGGGTTTCAATCTCCCTTCTATACACTTCGCTCGGCTCCTTGGTTACGTCAATACTTCTCGCCTTGATGGCTAGAAGTAGGTAGCCTTCGTTCTTAAGGAAGAAATCAGCGTTGTCGGCTACTACAGAAGCCTGCTCTGGTTGCGCTATGTCTGCGTAGACTCCATCAACCAACTCGACTATATGCCTGTATAGCTGGGGTTTCCTGGCGTCAGCTAGGATTGGATAGAGGTTCCGTCTTAAGTCCGCCAGGGCCACAAACTCCCTCATGACTCGGGGGGCGAACTCCACGCCGTATATCCTACCCTTCAACCCTATTATATCAGATATATGGCTTGCGGTGGTGCCTGTGGCGACGCCTAGGTATAATATTGAATCCCCCTCCCTAATAGGTTGCTCGCTCAGACCGTTGGCTAAAGCTCCGGCAAGCTTACTCCTATAAGTGTTCCACTCCCTGTACTCAACTCCTCCATGTTTAAACAGCTTCTCCCCGTAGACCCTGTGGCCGGGCACAAGGTTTTTCGTTGCCAGCCTGACACTCCCATCCTCCAACTCAACGATGAAGACACCGTAGTATTTCTCGTGTGGTTTGATAGAGGCGACCTCGCTCACGGTCCTCACCTCTTCTTCTCCCTAATCCTCCTAGAAGGTTTGGCCTCCTCGGTCTTTTTAGCGGGCGGTTTAGCGTAGAGCTTCTTGATTTCGTCTATCCTCTCCTCGAGCTCTTTAACCAGTTTATCTCCTATAAACCTCCCGCTGTAGTAGTCTATTTTAGCGGCTATAGCGAGCTTAGAAGCTAAAGCCCTTGCAATCTTTCCTCTCTGCCATCTCGGGCTCTTGTGTATAGCCGGGTATTGGAATATAACACCATGCTTAGGAGGTTTACCCCCCGTCCTCAAAGCTCTGAACAACGCTTTCTCAGCGCCGAGCACTTGAATAGTGCTGGCTGGATGCTTAGCCAGGCTCTCCAGGCTACCAGCTAGACTTAGAAGTCTCGCCCCAAGTTTGCTACCCACGAGAGCCGTCACGTTGGGCGCTACCTCCTTCATGACAGCGTCTATGTAGTCTCCGAGGGTTTCTCTCAACTCGTAGAGGTCTAGGATGATGCTTGCAAGCGTCTTAATGTACTCCATGTCGAAGTCGCTTAGGTCAGCCCCAATGCTTTTATTCGCGACCTCAGCTATCTTGGTCGCCAGCTCCTCGCTTAAGCCAAGTTTCTTCAGCTTCTCGAGGGTTATATTACTCCTGTCCCCGAGCTCGCGTACTATTAGAGCGTAGTCGTGATGGTCTTTAACCAGCTCATCCAGCTCAGGGAAGTGTATGCTATACCATTCTCTAAGTCTTGATACATATAGGTTTATCGTCTTATCGATATCATCTATCGCTCTAATAGCTTGGACGGCCAGTAGATCCCTCTTCTGCGCCTCTTTTCTCAGTTTTCTCCTCGTTAGCTCGAGCGATA
>WYEE01000090.1 GCA_009904025.1 Thermogladius sp.
GGGTAGTTTGCTTTAAGGTAGGCGTACGCGGCTAAGAAGTCGTAGTTGAATACGTATGGTAGTATAAAGGCGTTGAACAAGTAGAGGGCCATGACCACAGCGTAGCCTACGAAGAGGCCCTTCAGATAGGATCTACCGGGGTCCTTCACCTCACTACCTATAAAAGTTGTGACTTCGAGGCCCGACCAGGCCCATAAAGTCCAGAAGAGCATCCCGTAGGTTCCTATCAGGAGCGGGTTTGCTGTGAGGACAGGTACGTTGTATTGCTTGCTCACATTCTCGTTGAAGGCAACCGACATTATTTTGGATGCGCTCCCAGCCCCGTAGACGGACTCGAATGCGGCTACACCCTGCCCAGGGCCCATGAAAGCCAGTGCGCCCAGGGTTATAACGGTGACCGCGAGGGGTATTATCGTGGCAACCCTCATAGTCCACTTAATTACTTTCATACCGCCAAGGTTTAGAATCCATAGTACTACGACTAGGATTATTGATATTATCAATTGGTTGACAGGGTCTATCAAGGCGTTAGCCATGTTTATCAGAGACTGGCTACCCGAGGCTAAGCCTGCGACTGCGAGGGGGCCGCTGAAGGCCTTCAACCCAATGTACATTATGAATCCAGCAGTCATAGCCCCGCCTCCCCCGACAATATAGTACCAGAATGGAATGTACCCTAAGACCGAGTGGAGGGTTCTCGACACAACTACATACATGCTACTAGACCTAGGGAAGGAGGCTACTATATAGTAGAACGCTATTGTGAGAGGCAGGAATATTAAGCCGGCTAAGAAGAACGCTAGAGCGATATTCCCGCCGTAGGTGTCCGGGTACCCCAGCATCTTCACAGCGTAGAAGGTCATACCAGAGGCAGCTGGGCATGCTATAGACCATAAGGCCACGTCTAGCCACGATAACTCTCTTACGAGCCCTGAGGCTCTTCTAACAAACACCACTTCTTCGGCCACTCCAACCCACCAAAATATAGTTTTCGTCTAGCATAATTTAAAAACATATTTCATCTATATAGAGGTAATATGGCTACAAGTATAACCGTAGAAGAAGAGAGTTTGATCCCGAGCCCATTCGTGTTAAAGTACTTTCCATTCATCCCAGTTAAGGGGAGGGGGTGTAGGCTTTTCGATGAAGCCGGCAGGGGGTTTATAGATGCAACCTCGGGTTCAGGAGTCTACTTGATAGGCTTCAACCACGAGGAGGTTGTTAAAGAGGTCTTAGACCAGGTTAGAGAGTTGTTCAATTACACAACCCTCTACTTCTACAACAAGCCCTCGATAGACTTGGCGAAAACCCTGGGGGAGTTGTCTCCCGGAGGCTTCAGTAAGAAGGTTGTATTCGGCTTCAGCGGGTCGGACGCGTTGGAAATAGCTTTAATGGCCTCTCTCCACTACACTGGGAGGAGCCGGATAATATCCTTCAGCGACTCTTTCCACGGAACCCTATACCTGCCTCTAGGTGTTAGCGGCATTCTACGGGGTAGTATTGGGTTTGATGGTTTGCTAGCCTACAGGGATGTACTCTTCGTCGAGTACCCCAACCCCTATAGGAATAAGTGGGGTGTAGACGGGTACGAGCAACCCGGCGAGCTCACTAACCTCGCAGTGGGGGAGTTGGAGAAGGCGGTGAGAGAAACCGGTGGGGTTTCATCCATCGTCGTAGAACCAGTTCAAGGGGACGCTGGGATCGTTGTCCCACCCCGGGATTTCGTTAGAGAAGTCGCGAGAATAGCCGGCGAGAACAATATCCTCCTCGTCGACGATGAGGCTCAGACAGGGCTTGGTAGAACCGGAGCCTGGTGGGGTATCCAGCACTACGGTGTGACACCCGATATAGTCGTATCAGCCAAGGCCCTCGGAGGCGGGTTCCCGCTCTCGGCGGTCATAGCCAGGAGCGAGATCCTCGACTCACTACCTAGAGTTGGCTTGGGTTTCACGAACATGGGTCACGCCGTCTCCTGCAGGGCTGCCTTGGCGACTATACGGGTGGTAAGCAGGGAGGGGCTTGTGGATAGGGCTAGACTTCTCGGCGTAGAGGTTTTGAAGAGGTTGGGGGAGCTTGGGGAGAAGTACCATTTCATCGGGGATGTGAGGGGGCTTGGCTTGATGATAGGTGTTGAGGTGGTCGAGGACAGGAGAAGCAGGAAGCCCTCACGGTTGAAGGCGCTGAAGATATCTTGGAGTGCTTGGAGGAGAGGGTTGATTATAACCACTCTTGGCAGGCAGGGGAATGTCCTGAGGTTTATGCCACCACTCAACATACCTAGAGAGGACCTGGAGGAATCCCTCCGCATACTCGAGGAGGCGGTAAGAGATGTCGCGGAGGGCAGGGTGCCCGATGAGGCTGTTGAAAACATCGGCGGGTGGGGGTCTTGGTGAGCGAGAGCCGGGGGCGGGATTCGAACCCGCGGTTAAACGGGTGTCTGAACCCCTCTACAAGTGGGCCCTGCAGCCCGCCGCCTTAGACCGCTCGGCCACCCCGGCTTCAAGATAGAATAGTGTTAGAGGGGGTTATAAGCCTCGGAATAGTCCTCCAGGGGGTTGGAGTCCCAGTGGGTTTTGCAGACGGTGATTCGAATATCCGAGTAAGACGTGTATGGTCTAAATGTTTATCTAGTTTGATCTTGTTAAAACCACTGTTAGTTTTTTGTATATATATTCGGTCATGTAGCTTAGGGTTAAGTATTTAAGGGTATAAAGTAGATATAGGTGTGAAAAAACTATATGTAGTTAGAGGTGTAGTATGATGGCTAGTGTAGAGAGGAGGAAGGTTCAGAAGACGGGTAGCTCTTCCTTCATAGTAACCCTCCCGAAAGAGTGGATTGACTCTGTGGGGTTGAAGAGCGGCGACTACGTGTACATATACGAGCACGGGGGTAGGCTCGTCATAACCCCGGGCACATTCGAGGTAGCCCAGTTGCAGGCTAGCGTCAAGGTGTTCAGTGAGGCTAGGATCGAGGAGATCTTCAGGAGTATCGTCGCATACTATCTCGCCGGCTACACTAACCTGACGATCTCATTCGACCCCTCACTCCAGAACCTGGCAAAGAAGATCAGCGACTTGAAGAACATGGTTAGGATCAAACTGGCTGGTGTGGAGGTTGTCGACGAGACCTATAACACTATCTCCTTTAAGATACTACTAGACTTGAAAGAGCTGCCTCTGGAGAGCGCGCTACGCAGGCTCCACCTAATAGTCTCAAACATGCTTAAAGACAGTTTAACCAGCTATAAGAACAGCGATAAGTATCTTGCTGAAGCCGTTATCCAGAGGGATGACGAGGCTGATAGATTCCACTTCATGATCATCAGGGAGCTCTCGATGGCTCTCCTGGACGTCAAGGTGATGCACGACCTAGGGTTGTCCTCGCCGGTTGAGGCGATCAACTATAGGATTATAGCCAGGAACCTTGAGAGGATAGCAGACCACGCGACAAATGTTGCTAAGAATGTCATCAAGTATGGGAAACCCTCGGCTGTAGGCGAGGAAATATACAACTTGGGGCTACCCCTCATAGACCTGTTGAACAACGCTATGCAATCCCTCTACAAGCTCAGTAGGCAGGACGCCGAGGAGGTTATTCAGAAGACTCGCGAGACGGTGGGCAGGATAGACGAGACTGTCTCCAAGGTGTTGGTGGCTGATATACCGGATCAGGAGAAAGCCTTCCACATAATGGTCTTAGACAGCCTGAGGAGGATAACAAGGTATTCCAACGGTATTGCCGAGACCTCCATCAACATAAAGGCTAGCAAGACCCCCTCCATCGACATAAAGTAGTCTTATTTTCCGAAGAAGGCAATATTTTAAACCCTTTTAGCCAATTACGTTTTTACGGTGACCCCGGTGCCCATGCAACGCCCTCGTAGTACCGGGGGCGAGTGAACATGGGTCGGGTCACTCCCGGCTCACATTAAAACCTCCTGCTTCTAGCTTTCGCGGGAATAAACCTTTCATCAGCCTCCCCAACCTCTTGAACCCTCTCAGCCTCCTCCCCGTTCACAGTAAGCTTCTTCTCCCCCGCATAGGCTTTAATCAGCTCTAACGGTATGTTGTCGAAGCGTCCTACGACATGAGTGATCCCTTGTTGCCTAAGCCATTCGAGAAAATCTTCCTCGAGGCCTGCTTGTAGAATAAGGTTGAGGTACAGCCTCCTCTCCTCGGGGTCTAGGAGCGACAATTCGACCCCCAACTATTGAAACACTTGGAGCACGCGGTAAAAACCTTAACGCTAACCTGTCTTAAACCTCAGTATACCCCCTACCCCGTTGAATGTCTTGTAGAACCATTCGCCTTCAGGCATATCGTTGTTTATCACCACCACTCTAGCACCATGGCTCTTGGCTTTCTCAAGCCATTTTTCCACGTCACCCCTCTCCTCGGATACAATCAGCTCTTTAACCGCGCCTAACTCCAGGGCGTTATCAACCTCGTTTTCACCGTAGACCACCATGCCGTCGTCTTTAGCGAGGTGCAACTTGAACTCCTCGATAGCCTTCAAGCCCTCAACGTACTCCTGCTCCCTCAGGATATCCTCTGCTTTCATCACCAGCTCCCTCAACCCTGCTTCACCCTGGTATGAGACGTCTATCAACTGGTCCACCAGGATCTTCTTCAACCTGTAGTCAAGGTATTCCCCCTGGACGAAGTCGTACTTGCTGTAAGCTGGCCCCCCGACCAGGAGGGCCTTCAGCTTCCCCTCCTCTAGGAGCGGGAGAAAGGCCTTGTTAGCGTGCTCACCCACTTTCTTGTAGAAGTCCTCGACCATCTGCTCTATGATCCTATCATACCTCCTCTGGCTTTGACCACCCTTCTCGTGTTTACCCGGTATATACTCCTCCATCTCCTCCAGGACTATAAGCCTGTTCCCTTTGAGTAAGCCTATTGTAGCGGCATCCCTCTCCACGAGTATGAGCCCTATAATGTTGTGTTCGTACACCATGTCCTCGAGGAACTCCGTGTGGAATGTTTTATCCGTCCTGTAGAAGAAGACTCTAACCTCCTCTGGCGGTATCAGCATTATCGATATGAAATCGCCTGTCTCAACGTTCTCCCCGGCGAAGAAGACCAGCCCCTTGTCAGGTATCTTGCTGATCTTGCTAACCCTATCTATAGCTGCCGCCAGAGCCCTCTGGACAGCGTTCCTCGTCCTCTTCAGCTTGATGTTGTCTGAGATAGAGAGCTCTTCCCTAAGCAGGTTGACTACCTCGCTCACAGGCCTCCCCGGCGGTACGTAAAGGGATAGGAGGACTGTGGCCGGGGCCTTCCACTTCTTCAACTCCTTTATTATCTCTCTCAGAGCCTGCTTGTCTACTCTGAGAGCCTCGAGCTTCTCCTCGCTGAAGCTAAAAGCCCATCCTCCAGCACCCTGAATGCTGAGATTCTAAATTCCTTTAAACGGTTTTAAATTGCGTCCCCATACTGCAACACGGCGGGCAATCTGTTTCATCGCGTGAAGCAGAGGTTTAACCCGTTTGAAGGAGGTTTACAATGGGCTGGAAAAGCGCTGCATCGCTGATAATCGTTTTCACTACAATACTACTTTACAGCGTGTTAACCTCCGGTTACACACTACTAGCCTCGATACCCCAGCCGAACATTATCATAGCCTCCGCCCTGCTGATGGCCGGCTACTTCCTAGCCTCGATTAGACTAATGATAATCCACGCCAGGTATACTGGTAGGAGGCTTCCGCTACTAGACTACTACAAGGCACGCCTCACGGGTAATCTCGCCGCGTTTCTCACGCCTTCAGCTGTTGGAGGCGAGTTGGGTAGGGCTGGCTACCTTGCTTTAAAAGGCTTCTCCTTCACGGAGATGCTTGCGGTATCCTACTTCGAGGTTTTCTTCGATGTTGTCTTCACAAGCCTAACAGCCCTGGT
>WYEE01000103.1 GCA_009904025.1 Thermogladius sp.
GGGTTGGCAGAGAGGCGAGAGGGCACCTGGAGTGCAGGGGGCTCATGCTGTCCCACGAGTCGTACATGCTGGCTATACCAGAGTTATCCTCGGAAACGCTGGACGCCTCGCTTACACATGAGGCATCCATAGGGAGGCTTGCTGAAGAGGAGATAAACTACCTTGTCAGCAAGGGTTTCACGAGAGATGAATCAATCAGCCTCCTAGTCAAAGGATTCGTCAGCGTGGACGAGAAATTATTCCCCCCAAGAGTTAAAAACGTGATAGACAGCGTGGAGAAGCTGATTGTCAGGAAAGCTATGTAATGTATGTTAAGGTTGCGACATGGAACCCTTGTTTAAGCTTCAGCTGACTCAATCTCTGGTATATAAAGTCATAGGGTAAGCGATTCGATCTCTGTTTTTGTTGAGTAGCATCCTCGCAAAACCGTGTACATAGAAGTTTTTCAGAGAAAAAATATTGGAGTATACCTAGACAGGTGGGATTACTGTTGAAGGCGTTGGAGCAGGTGTAGGAGGTGCTTGCTTAGCCTTCTTAGCGCTCTCGCCTAAGGCGATGTACAGGAGTATCCACGCTATAAAGCCTGCTAGCCCTACGAATATTGATATTATGAACAGGATGCCGGCAGCCAGGTAGAGGGCGTTTTTCTCCGTCTCATTTAACTTAAAGGATAATATTATCAAGCCGATGTATCCGAGTATCAGTAGTATAAACCCTACTATTATAATTGGTATTCCTATTAGAATGAAGACTAGAAGAGCCCCGATCAACATTACTATGAGGCCATAGAATAAGCCGACCCGGATGAGAGTTGCTGAAGTCGCGAACTCGGGTCTAACTTCCGCGAGTCTTTTTGCTCCGGGTATGAAGTTGCCCCATAACCCGATTAAGGCTATAATCACACCGACGATCAAGACAATTGCCATCGCTACTAAAGACCCTACTAGTAGCACCTTCCCCCCATGGAAACCCAGCGTGAGAGAGGTGAGCGAGCCAGCGATCACGGACATCAGCCCTAACCCGATCAGCAGCCATGCTATAATGAGATATAGCGCTCCTCTCCTCATGGATTCAAACGCTTCAACAAGCGGTGATTGCGAGGTTACTGCCATTCACTCACCTACTTACTATTTGTCTTGTGTTAAATAAAAATATTCCGTCTCGTTTTAAACGAATGATGCCATCCTTATACCACGATCCACGGAGGGAGACGCTCTATATAAGTCGTGGTGAGAACTGCCTGGATGTAACTCACTCTTAGAGGGCAACCATATCCGTGAAGATCCTTCTCAACATTTGTGTTAAATCTCATGAATGATCGAGATGAACGTTAACATAGCATGCCAGGAGTGGGTATAGTATTTGAGAAGCACCCCTTATGTATGGGGGATAGTTTAAGGTCGACTGCATTGGTTGAGAACGATGTACCAATGATCAAGGGTTGTTTAACCGTATAATGCCCTGACTACACGGGTCTTAACAGCCTCCTCCTTACACAGGTCTTCAACGAGGTGATCGATATCCCTGTACTTTCTTACAGGGGCTAGCCTCCTCTCGTCGAGATACTCAGGCCATTTCTCGATGATGTCTGTAGGGTAGCCTGTGCCCACCAGCGCGTAAACTGGTTTAGCCTCCGTGTAAGCTGTGACTGCCTCCTGGATGCACCCAGATCCTCCGCCAAGAACCACTAGCACATCCGATGACCTGGCGAGAGCTACACTCCTACCCCTGAATGACAGCCCTGTTTTAACGACTATAGCCTTCTCCGGGAAAGGCGCATCCTCTTCTTCCACGGGAGGGAGCACTATGACTGCGAAGCCTTTATCCAGGGCTTCATCGACGACTACCCTCATTAAACCCCAGTACCCTCCCACAACGATCCTATGGTTTAAACCACACTTCTCCCTGAGTAGCATAATAAACCTCCTCGTAGCCTTAGCCAACTCCGGACCAGGCTCACCGCTGTGGGCTGCTACACCAATATACACCGGTTTCAACACCCCTGTCTGAAACTCCTCAAACACCACTAATTAACTTGCAATATAACTTAATTTAGCTCGAGACAGGGGGTCAAGCCCCTATAGGGCGGAGAGGGGGTCAGCCTTTAGTAGCTCACAATGTGGCGCCAAGCACCTCGTCGTAGAGCTCCTCGAAGGCTTTTTCGAGTTTAGTCTTCGAGGCTGTCTTAGACCTCTCGAAGAACTCTAGGGCTACGTCTGGGAAGATGCAGTAGGTGACAATTTGTTCCTCGCTTGGGTTAAACCCCTTCTCAACCAGCGCTCTCCTGCATTCCTCTAGAGCAGGCTTGAGGAGGTCTGCTGGCCTAACGCTTATAGGCTCCTCGCCTTTGAGGACCACCTCAATGACATCTTTCTTAATTGGTGCCGGAGGCCTACCGTACAGTCCTTTAACGTAGTCTCTAACCTCCTTTGTCACAACCCTGTACCTTCCGTTCACCACGTTCAAAAGTGCCTGTGCCCCAACGATCTGTGATGTTGGGGTCACGAGTGGGGGCCAGCCCAAGTCTTCTCTCACCCTTCTAACCTCCTCTAGAACCTCCTGTAACTTGTCCTCGGCGCCCAACTGCTTTAGCTGCTGGAGGAAGTTGGTTATCATGCCACCTGGGATCTGGTGCTCTAACACGTTGGGGTCGGGCATGAATGCCCTCACGTCGAGGAGGCTCTTGTACTTGCCGAAGAGCAGTTTCTCAAGGTAGGATGAGATCCTCCTAACCACCCCCATGTTAACCCTGGGCTTCAAACCCTCTGGTAGAGCGTAATACAATGACTGCACGCCAGGCTGTCCTGTCCCGTACGCGAGAGGGCTTATCGAGGTGTCCACGAAGTCCGCCCCGGCCTCAACGGCTTTAACGTAGTTTGCTATGGCCAACCCGCCTGTGAAATGGCTGTGGACATCAACGGGTATCTTCAACCTGCTTTTAATCTCCTTGACAAGGTTGAAGGTTGTGTAGGGGTCTAGTAGCCCGGCCATATCCTTGATCACAATGTGGTCTACCTCAAGGCTGGCGATCTCCCCAGCGAGTTTGACGTAGTACTCCAGCGTGTGGACGGGGCTCACAGTGTAGGTTATAGTCCCCTGAACTATAGCGCCCAACTCCCTGGCTTTCCTTATACTGGTAGCCATATTCCTCACGTCGTTTAAAGCGTCGAAAACCCTGAAAACCTCGATGCCATTTCTGTAGGAGAGCTCTACAAACTTCTCCACCACGTCGTCTGGGTAGTGCCTGTAGCCCACGAGGTTCTGTCCTCTGAGGAGCATCTGGAGCTTTGTCCTCCTAACCCTCTCCCTTATAATCCTCAACCTGCCCCATGGATCCTCCTTGAGGTAGCGCAACATGACATCGAATGTCGCCCCACCCCACATTTCAATACTGTAGAAGCCAGCCTGATCGATCAAGTCGAGTATTGGAAGCATGTCCTCTGTTGAGAGCCTTGTAGCTATCAGGGATTGATGCGCGTCTCTGAGAGTGGTGTCAACTATTTCAACCATTAGAACCCACCTTGCAGGCACGTGTAATCTATTTCTATAGGGATATACCAAATTATAAAATAGGTTTCAGTCTTGGAAACACTCTGCTTGGCAAGGCTGGAGGCCTGTGAGGCGGTTGCCGAAGGCGGTTTCACATATCTCAGCAGTTTAACCGGGTTTATGAGATTTTTAAGGGGTTCCAGACCGCTGGCGAATCAAAGACTTATTGTTGACACTAGTTTTAGAGCGGTGCTCGCGTTAATTACCGCGCTTATCCTAAGGGCCAGCTCTATCCACGTGATCCTGGTTCCAGGTGGGAGGGATCTAGCTGGTGTAAATCCTTTGACGAGGGGTCTTCTCATAGGCGTCCTTAAAGTTGCAACCTCTAAAGGGAACTCGAAGATCACCCTTCTCTCCGCCAGGGATTACGCCCTCCTATCCCCCATCCTGAAATGGAAGGCCAGTTTAAGCCGGACATCCATCGTGATGGAGACATCGGGCAAATACTTGCCATACCCCTCGACCCCTGTGCTCGCCCTCCAAGCAGACTCATTTAGGACAGTAGGCGAGTTCCTCAAGCTTGTCTCGAGCAACAGTGTGGGTCTAACCATACTGGTTTCCACGAGACCTCTCGCCCTAAATCAGTTGAATAGTATGGCGATAAATATCGTCACCACGAGCTACAGCGATGTGACATGGTCTGTGAGTCTCTGCGTAACCCCCTCACTCTGCGCGCAATCTATTCTAATGGGGGCCGAATGCCTGAGGAATAGGAGGGCTGTCGTAGCCCCCAGCGAGATAGGCGTCTTAGTGGGCCGGCCCTACAGAGAAGCAGTGTTGAGAGTTGAGTCGAACAGCCTTGAAAACCTTTTCTCAGCCTTGATAGCCGCGGTGAATAGGATTAATATCGTTAAGAAGGTTTTTATAAGAGGCATGGAGAAAACTCGATAAGCTTGCATCAATCATTAGATAGACGACAAAACCACCCCATGTGAGCGTGGATTGGGTTAAAAACTTCTTTAACAGCCGTGGATAAAGTTTGATATGAACCCATACCCCCCGACCTTCGCGGGCGTCTAGGTTACTAGGGTAGTGATGGTTGAAGAACCTCCCTCACACTGCCCCGAAAACCCTAAACACGAAGAGCTTGGCCACGTCCGTTAATAGGAGTGTCACAGAGACCGAGTATATGAAGCCCAGTAGTATTGCGCTTAATGGTATTGACGGTATAATCCAGCCCCCGTAGACTAAGATAGAGCCGACTATTGTATCGACTGAGATCGATAAAGCTACCGGTAAGCTGGGCCTACTAGCCCAGAACCAGTTTGTCTCCCTGAAGTTCAATATGTTGAACAACCCGGAGAGCAATAGGACGTAGAACACGAACGTTCTAACCTGGTCGAAGGGTAGTGCGAGGTAGTCTAAGGCTATGTATAGTGCTGCAAATAATTCGACGATCTTGATTAAACCCAGCACTACTGAGATCTCTACCAGCTTCCGGAGATTCCACCTCTCAGGCTTCTTACTGGGTCTTAGGTTGTCAGTGCTTATAGACAGTGTTACGAAATCGTATAGGAACAACATGAGTATCATGTGCGTCGGAGACAAGACGGGTAGACCTAGGAATAGCGTTGATATTGCGACGAAGTAGACTATCTGGAATGTTTTAACTATCTTGTTCAGGGACCACACGACAATCCTCCTGTAGACCCGCCTACCCAGATGGATTATGTCGACTATGTTCCTGAGCCCGGGTCTTGTGAGGACAACGGACGCTGATAGCTTGGCTATATCTGTCGCGTTGCTCACCGCCACCCCGAGGTCAGCTCTCTTAAGGGCGGGGGCGTCGTTAACCCCATCCCCTGTCATCCCCACTACATGGCCTTTCTCCTGGAGTGCTACAACAATATCATGCTTTTCTTCAGGGACTGTCTCGGCGAAGCTGCCCACGCTGTCAATTAAACTGCGTATTTCCTCCTCGGGCATACCCTTCAGGGAGATTACTTTACCATCTATTCCGACCATTCTCGCAATGCTCTTCGTCACATAGTAGTTGTCTCCAGTGATCATGATCGGCTTTACACCCATCTCCTTGATATCGTTTATGAATCTGGGGGAGTCTTCTCTAGGCTTATCGTACAAGCCTAGTAGGCCGATGACCCTGAAGTCGCCGCTCTTCTCGACACCTACTGCTAGAGGCCTCTCGCCCCTCTCACCTATTTCTCTAACAATATCCTCGTACCTCTGTTTATCCAGGCTCCCATCCATCTCCGCGAGGACTTGGGGGGCACCTTTCACGGCTCTCACAGGCACCCCTCCGATTTTCACGAGGGCTTCAGTCCTCTTTGTCTCAGGGCTGAATGGCTTGAACTCAACTAGTTCAACCCCGTCTTTTGAAACCCCCTCTT
>WYEE01000035.1 GCA_009904025.1 Thermogladius sp.
GGATCCAGCATACCTATAACCATGGAACTTATATTACCCGCCCAGCGTATAATTTAACCTGAGCATGGTGTTAAGTTTTGATTAAGGTAGTCTACCCCGAGGCAAGGTATTTCAAGGAGATAGTGGATGCTTTGAGCAAAATAGTGGATGAGGTAGCCCTCCAATTCCAGAAAGACAGGTTGAAGATAACAGCCATGGATATAAGCAATATAGCTCTAATAGACATCGAGATACCGTCTGAAGCCTTCCCTGAGTTTACTGTTGAATCACCGCTGAACATCGGCGTCTCCGTTGCGAACTTGAACAAGATATTGAAGAAGGCTAAAAAAGGGGATAGGCTAACTATCGAAGGCAACGAAGAGAATGTGGAGCTGACTCTTCTCTCCTCGATTAAGAGGAGCTACAAGTTCAGGAACCTCGACGTCAAACCCCCTGAAATACCCCTCTCAAACCTGGAGTTCAACGTGGACGCAAGGCTGATAGCCAGTAGTCTCAAAGACGCTGTCAAAGACGTCGAGGAGGTTGCGGAGAAAATAGAGTTTGAGGCAAGCGAGAACGAGCTAGTGGTTAGGGGGAGGGGGGCAGGGAGTGTTGAAGCAAAGTATGGCATGGGCTCACCCGCGCTAATATCCCTGAGCGTGAGGGAGAAGAGCAAGTCGAGCTATCAGGTCTCCTACATATCCTCCGTGATAGGTCTCAGCAAGATCTCTGACACAATAGCCTTAAGGTTCAGCAACGACTCACCCCTCCAACTCGAGTTCTCGCTTGGCACGGGCAGGGTACTCTTCCTGCTGGCGCCAGCCTTGTAGTTGAGTTTGATGGGCAAAAGTAGCCTGTTAACCAAATCCCTGACGCTGGCTAAAGAAATAGGGGACAGCCTCGCTTACAGCAATGTAAAATACGTGTTTTTAAACGACCTGGCGACTGCGCTTTACGGCGTGCTAAGACCGTTAGGGGAGATAAGGATACTCGTTGAAGCGGGGAGGGAAGCCGAGGTATCCAAAACCATAGCATCTGTCTCCAAGGCATCTATACCGGACATAGAGCTCGCATCGGCTCTGAGGAGTCGAGGGGTAGCCGCTGTCAACATGACTACACTACCACTCCTCGTAATCGACGTCGAGAAGACTAGCCTGGACTCAGACCTGTTGAAGCAGGCTGAGGAACATTTGATCTGCGGGTTCAAGGTTAAAATCCCCCCTCTCGAGGGTTTGGTGGCTAGGCTTCTAGCACAGGGCCAATATCCCTACGTAGCGCAGGCCCTCACCCTCTTGGTGGCATGGGTTGACGCTATAGATGGGAGGGAGTTAGCCGGCGCCTTGAGGAGAGGAGGCGTTGACACAGCCCTCTTGAGGAAGCAGTTGGAGGGGTTGAAAAGGGTTTTAGGCGGGTTCCCCGACCTAGCAGGTAAAAAAGTGTTGCTAGACTCCTTGACCGAAAACTTATAACGGTATTTGCAGGGAATCCAGATTATAGGCTCAATCATATTGCTCATTGAGAGGTAGGTTATGATGGGCGAGCTATTCAAAAACCTTAAACCGCAGACACCCGGTCAGGAGGAGATGCATATTGCTCTCTCGAACAGGAAGTATGAGATCGTCGGGTTGTTTGGCCCAACAGGGTCTGGTAAAAGCCTTTTCAGCCTACTCTACGGTGTAGACGCTGTGGTGAGCGACGAGTTTAAGAGATTCATCATCTCTAGACCGGTCGTGGATGTCACCACCGGCAAGGAGCTCTCTATAGCCGACCTGGGGGAGGTATACTATGACATAGCATCAAACTACATGAACGATGTGCTCTCAGGTTACGTTGAGTCTGGGAAGCTTAAGGAACTAATTAACCAGGGCAGGATAGTCGTAGCCGACACCCACTACCTGCGTGGGAGAACATTCGACGACTCCATCATATTCCTAGACGACGTCCACAGCCTTCCAGCGGAGAGCGCGATAGAGTTGATCACGAGGATCGGCAGGAACAGTAGGCTAATAGTTGCCGGTGATCCTGTATTCCAGAGGGAGGCTGGTAGCAGGGACAGCGCTTCCCTCCTACGCGAGGTCCTGCTAGGTGAGGATTCTGCTAGGGTTGTGGATCTAGGGTTGAAGGATATTGTGAGGCCCGGGGCTAAGAGGGGTGTAAAGCTGATACTTGAAGCGAAGCTTAGGACTAGGAGGCTCAAAGACAGCGAGAAGCTCATACTTGACGCGGCGAGGATAAGAGCCCCGGACGCTGAGGTTGTGACCGCGATCGAGTTCATAGATGAGAAGAAGGCGAGCGGTGTCAAGCCGGAGTCTACGCCGGACGCGCTTGTAGTTGTGAAGGAGGGCTACATCGGCAGGCTGATCGGTAAAGGCGGTGAGAGGATAACCGCAATCGAGAGCGACACAGGCCTGAAACTCAGGGCGGTCGAGCTAAGCCTCGACTTCAAGCCTCTGGTGAGGTCGATCCACCCGATAGGCTGGATCCACAAGCACATATTAGACGTGGACTTCGCTGGCCCAGACCTCCTCGTCAAAGTGAGCTCTGAGGGCTACCCAGCCTTCGTCGGGCAGAAGGGGAGCCATGTTAGGCTGATAGACGCCGTCATGAAACGGCTGATGGGGGTCGGGGTCAGAGTTATAGAGGTGGAGGAAGCCGGGGAGAAGAGCGGGGAAAAGAAGCGGAGAGAGAAGGCTGTCGAGAAGACCTAGAAGAACCCTAGCACATTCTCCTCCTCATTTTGACTAACCTTAGGATAATATACCGGAGAGAGGTTAAGGGGGTTCGCTAGGTTTATTCAGCTAGGTGGTATGCTCGCGGTCGAGTTCAGAGACAGGAGCTGGTTCAGCCAGGATACGGTAGAGCTGTGCAGGAGTCTCGGTGTGACTACTGTATCTGTCGACACCCCGATAGAGTCGTGGGTTGTGCCAAGCAATGAAGTCGTCTATCTGAGGCTCCAGGGTAGGGTTGAGTGGTATGCCTATGAATACTCTGAGGAGGAGTTGGAGGGGTTAGCTGGGACGATCGCAGATGTGGACCCAGGTTAAGGCTTATGTTTTTCTTCGACAATGGCCATTGTATGTTAGAGTATGCTGGGGCTATGCTGAGGTTGATTACCTCAATGACTTTACTAGCGGTTAAAAAAAAGTTTAAATTTAAAATTGTGTGCTCAGCTCTCCTGCCTTAGCTTAAGTCCCACAAGCTTAGTTATCAGGACACTGCACGCGGTATCTCCTGACGCGTTCACGGCAGTCCTTATGGCATCAGTTATCGGGTCTATAACCATCATTATACCGACACCCTCTAGAGGGAGACCAAGGGTTCCTAGGACGAAAGCCAGCATTATCGTGCCGCCGCCGGGTATGGCTGCCGTAGCTACCGAACCTATCACAGCCGCTACCACTGCTAGACCTACCTGAGCTGGTGTGAGTGAGATGCCAAAGAGCTGCGCGATGAAGAGGGCTGAGAGGGCTTGGTAGAGGGCTGTTCCATCCATGTTAACCGTGGCCCCTATAGGTAGGGTTATCTGGAAGACCTCGTCTGGGACTCCCATCCTCCTAGCGGCCTCCATGTTGTAGGGTAGGTTTACAGCGGAGGATCTAGTGGTATACGCTATTAGGAACGGTGTGAACTGGTACTTAAAGTACTTCAGAGGATTCAGCCCTCCGGCAGCGACTATGATACTGTAAATGACGAAGAAGTGCAAGAAGGTGAAGGAGTACTGAGCCAGCAGGAACATACCGTAGGCGCCGAGCATCTTAGGGCCGTAGGTCGATATCAACCATGCAGCGTAGCCGAAGATAGCTACCGGCGCGTAGTACATCACTATCCTGACAGTAGTTATCATGACTTTTGAGCCGAGACTTAGGAACGTGTATAGGTTCCTGCCCTCACCTCCCAGCAATACCGCGGCTACACCGAGGATTATAGCGAAGATTATCATGGTCATGGACCCACCGACCGTCAGTAGTGAGCTGAAGTCGGTCTGGAAGAAGCTGAGCAAGATATCTACAGCAGATGGCGGCGTCGGAGGCGTGTAGTTAGCCGGCGGTTTCAAACCTACGCCGACGCCCGGCTGGAATATCGTGCCCGCGAGAACACCCTGGAAGGCTGCTAGTGCTGAGGTACCTATGTACAGGATAAACATCCACAGGAGGACCATCCCGAGCCTGCGTAGATCAGCCATAGAAGCCACGGCAGCGGCTATAGTGAAGAATATCAACGGAGGTATCACTACGCGTATGAGCCTCACAAATATGTCACCGAGGGCCTTAAACCACGTAGCGGCTCCGCTCCGAGTGGCCTCCGGCGCATATAAGAGCGCGAAACCCACCAGCAGACCCAAGAGAAAGCCGACCGCTATGGCTATTAGTAGCCTAGCGCCTGCCCCCTTCAGGGACACATAACACACCTCACTATGTGTTTTGACTATAAATATACTTATATACTCTAAAGATATAAATATATTTCGCCGCAGAAGACCGCTCTAAGTCTTCATACGAGTTCATAAGGCTCCACGCGAATTGATGCCGCTTAAAATTTAATAATACATAAAATGCCCTCTAAAGGTAAACAGGGGTTTCAAGAGCTTTCTCCATTAATTAGAGAAAACATTGAAATCCTTCTCCGTAATCCATCGCTAGGATAAAATCATAGGGCTGGGCGGGCTGGCTGTATGCAAATTTCTGGGAACAAGGGGAGGCGCTTAGATTATATTCATTCGATTTTGGCGTCGAGGACTACCTGATATACTCTTGGAGCTATCGTCCTAACAAGCCTCTTCCCTGTTATAGTGAAGCCCCTCACCCCCATCTCCCTCAGCCTACCGGCTAGCATGGCCTCGGCTTTCCCAAGGTAGTCCTCCCCCCTGCCTGCTTTAACGTGGAGGTAGACGTGAATGAAGCCTCTGCCCTCTCTCAAGGCCTTAAGGGCGTATGGGAGGTGTTGGAGGGCTAGGTCTGGTAGAGGCATTAAAACCCTGTCGCTGGATCCGGCGAGCCTCTCCTCTATAACCCTCACAGCGTCACCTAGGATTGGCTCGACGATGCCCTCAACCTTGTTTAACCTAGTGTTTTCAACCATGAACTTGTAGGCATCTGGGTTCAAGTCAATGCTGTAGACCCTCCTCGGCCTACTGTACTTCGCTATGATTATGCTGAAGAAGCCCGCACCCGCATACATGTTCAGCACTGTCTCACCGGGTTGAACCAGGCTTGCAACCCTCCTATGCTCGAAGCCTAGAACCGGGGAGACATAGACCTTCGTAATGTCGACTTTGAAGACGCACCCGTGCTCCTTGTAGAGGGTCTCGCTCCTATCCTCCCCAGCTAAGTGAACATACCTCCTGAGCCTGAACTCCCCTTCGACACCGGGGAACCCTCCCCACACGCTCCTCACGTACTTGAACTCACCTAGAATCCTCTCCGCCAACGGCTTGAGTAGCCCGGGCTCGACGCCTGGGGGTATCCTTATCAAGGCTAGGTCTCCGACGAACTCTATTCTACCCCATATCCTACCAGCCAGCTCTTCGCCCAGGGTTTCAGCGGCAAGCCTCCTCAGTATCCTACCCCTAGACAAGGGCCATCATCAAACATAACTCCTATATATAGCGGGTTAATTACCTCCAGCCAGCGTGTCTGTAGAACTCGCAGAGGTCTCTGAGAGGGCACTCGCCGCAGAGAGGCTTCCGAGCCCTACACGTCTCCCTACCATGCTCTATCAGGAGGAGGTGGGCCTCCAAGTATTTCTCGGGGGGTAGGCATTTGCTCCAGAAGTCGGATATCTCCCTGTATGAGCCGCTCTTCACGAAGCCGAGCCTCTGAGTGACCCTCTTTATGTGGGTGTCGACGGGGAACACTTTTTTCCCGAAATAGACTAATAATATCACATCCGCCGTCTTATCCCC
>WYEE01000051.1 GCA_009904025.1 Thermogladius sp.
CTACTATGAATAAGTATGTTAACAAATAGAGGAGCCCCACCCCGTCTGCGCCGGGTATAGCCTGTATGAACATTGATAGGAGGAGGGAGATCACTGCTGAAGGCTTCATACCTAGCAGGCTGGAAGCAGTCGCACCTGTGTTAGAGAGAATGGAAGCGGTGTTGAAAACCAGCGTAGCCGAATACCCGAGTCTCGGCTCAATGAGGTTGGTTAAAGGGGGAAGCCTATCTAAAATAGAGATCAGTATTATCATAAAGGCCGTTAGGTAGACTATGGCAAACAAGGATAAACCCCTTTTCTTCCCGACAATCTCGCCGTAGGTGAATAGCAAGCTTGTTGGTATTAGGAGCATTAAAACCGACTCGACGAAGCTTGTTAAACCACTAGGGTTCTCGAACGGATGGGCTGAATTAGACCCGAAGAACCCACCCCCGTTTGACCCGAGAAGCTTTATAGCCTCGAAGGATGCGATAGGGCCTAACCTTATGGTAAAGGACCCGGTATACGGGTTCTCGACTAAGACCCACTCTCTAAAGCTCTGGGGAACCCCCAGGGCCGCTAGGATTAATGCGCTTACCAAAGAGAGGGGTAATAGTAGTAATCCTATGATCACCACCAAGTCGCGGTAATAGTTGCCCGCTGGAACCCCCTTCAGCGCACGGAGGAAAGCTAATGAGACGGCTATTCCTGAAGCTGGGGCTATAAACATGGTCGACCCTATGACAACGCTCTGAGCCATATTAGTCAAAGCGAGCTCCCCAGCATAGTGTTGGAGGTTAGTGTTTGAGACAAAGGATACTGCTGTATTAAATGCTAAATCCCACGGTAAGTCGGGGCCATTGAAAAACAGGCTTTGCTTCGCAAGCAACACCATGTCCACCACGATCAAGAGGGTGTTGAAGAAGAGTAGGTCTTTCGCATACTCTGTGAAAGACTCCTTAACCGAAGTATCCAAGCCCAGGCGTCTGAGGAATTCGAACATCTTGCCTAGAGCTCTAGGGGGATTTGTATCCCAATCCACGGCAATCAACTTGATGAGGTTGCTTAAAATATGCGCTAATACGGCCACAGTGACAAATATTGCCAGCCAGTAGACTATCACCACTTGTATCATTTAGAAACCCCTCCTCGATATTCAATGTGCAGGCATATAACCCGGCAAAACCTCGTCACATCAGCTAGGCCTTGATGAATATAGAACCACCCTTATTCTAGCCTGCGGCTTCATGTAGCGATTTTAATTTTAATTAGATGAATTCAGTATTATTAAGCTTTAACAGTTCAGGGCTCGAGATATATAACGGTGTAACCCTTCTTACTGATTTTCTCAACCCTCCCATAGACTTTGCCTGCCTTCTCTAGGATGCTCTCCCCACCCCTCGCCAAGACGAATTGAGCCCATCCACCCGGTTCAAGGTAGTTGGCTGCGTTCAACACTATTTTCTCTACAACGCTCATTCCAGCTGAGAGAGGTGGGTTAGAGTATATCGCGTTAAACTTTAAACCTTTAAATGGGTTGTAGGAGTCCCCCTCTACTACCGTGACTCTCTCGTCAACTCTATTCAACCTGGCATTCATCTTCGCTACTTTCACTGCGAGAGGGTTAATATCTACCATGAACACTCTAATGTTTGGTGAAACCTTGGCTACGGATATACCTATAACCCCGTAACCGCATCCAACGTCTAGGACGCTGCCCCGTGGTGGTATTTTCAAGTACTCTAGGAGTAGGCTTGTCCCTTCATCCACCTTGCTACCAGAGAACAAGCTGGTGTAGGATATGAATTGGAGGGTTACCCCTCTGTAGACAAATGGGATTAACACTTTTTCCCCTAAACTCCCCTTCCTGAAATAGTGAGTCAAGTCTTTGAAACCTGCCTCCTCCAGGCTTGCGGATACACTCCTGTCGGCATATAGACCCTTTTAACTTTGACGACGACGCCCTTGCTCATATTCCTGACCTCCCCCGAGTCGTACTGTGAGACCCCTAGGGCAACTAGTTCGCCTTTTAAAGTGAGTAGAGCTACAGTCGACCCCTTCCTAACGTCGCTGGTCAACCTGGCAACACCAGGGGCGGCTAGGTTGGCGCCGTGGGCTACCGCGTCTACAGCTGTGTCCAAGATCATAATCTTGGGCATGTGGGCAACCGATACTTCAACAGGCTGTATAACCCTCCTCAGCAATCTCTCGTCCCCGCTCTCCCTCCACAGGGTGACCGCCTCCATCACCTCCTGCATCGTGAACAATGTCTCATCCTCTTTGAAAGGCCCTGTCCTAGTTCTTCTCAACTCCCTCATGTGGGCTCCAACACCCAGGAGCAAGCCCATGTCGTGGGCTAGTTTCCTCATGTAAGTCCCGGGGTCTGATGAAACCCTTACTAAAGCAAACTTGCCAGTGTACTCGAGTAGCTCTATTTCATAAATGTTCCTCTTCCTTAACGTCCGCTTCACACTCGACCTGAGGGGTGGCCTCTGGTAGATCTCCCCTCTAAAATAATCTACAACCCTCCTCAGCTTGTCCTCCTCGACTTTATCGTGTAATTGGATAACCATCACATACTCTTTAACTGCGTGTACTACATTGCCTATAACCTTAGTAGCATTCTCCAACCCTACAGGCAGGACACCTGTAACCTTGGGGTATCCCCGCCCTCTTCACGAGGGCTCTAGGGTACCCCCGTGCCCAGCCTTGCTGACCCCTAATAATCTCTTAACCCACGCGACGACCTCGTGGCTCGTAGGCCCAGGCGGCTTATCTAGATTTATCACCCCGTTCACTATGTGCTCTTGAATAGGCCTCTCGTAGGGTAGTCTACCGTAATCAGGGGATGTATCTGCTTCTCTAACCGTGATCCACTCGTTTCTGTACCCGGCTCTCACCGTAATATGGTCTATGAAGGCCAGGGCTTTCTCGACTATACCCATCCACCGCACCCTAGTCTTATGTTATAGAAAGGCGTATTTAATTATGCTAGAACACACCTTCCGCCCCGTTGGCTCCTATGTCGATACCCTCGGCTTAACCTCATGTTGAGGCTACCAGCTGATGCTAAGTTTAGAAATGTTCTAAAATTTTCTCTGGTCTTCTACCATATCTTTCAGAAAGTTGTTCAAATAGCTCGCGGGGAGATTTTAATCCTTTCTCTCATAAAGTCTGTTAGACCGTTCTCCCCAATCGCTTTGAGCACTTCCTCGTCGCTCGCACCTCTAGCAACCGGCACTTTCTTATCAAGAGGCTCAATATGCTTGATGTTGACCCTCCTCCTTTTTACACCTGTTAAACTCTTTGGCCCTGTTATCAAGACGAATGTGTCGTCTATTATATCCACAATCACGCATTTCCTACCCGCTTCTCTCCCGGTTAGTTTAACGCATATTCTACCTATTTCAATAGCAGGCATAATCAACCCCCTTAATGATTAGCAGTTTTTCGTGTTTTTAAAAACTTGTCTATACTCGACTTTATGATCGCGAATGTTTCATCTACTGTTAGAGTTGAAGTGTCTACTATGAGGTTGAATATGGATAAATCCGTTGGATCTATCCCGTAATATTCAATAAACCTCTTTCTCTGGACGGTTTCACGTATAATTGTCTCGCGGAGAGCCTGATTAAAAGGCTTGCCGTCCCTCGCGGCTATTCTCAGCACGCGGATATTCAGGGGGGCCGTTATGTATATTTTGAAATCAGCTATATCGCTTGTAATCCACGCCGTTAAATGCCCGTCTAAGACGATGTTGTCCTCTAGTGCTAGTTGAAATGTCCTCCGATCGATCTCTAAGTCTATGCTGGGGTCTCTAGTCGCTTGTATCGATAGCTCCTCGATGGTAAGCCCCTTCGACCTGGCTATCTCCCTGAAAATACTTCCAGCGGAGTAATAGACTAGAGAGTATGCATCCGCTATTCTTTTAGCCTGAGTTGTCTTACCGCTACCAGGCGGCCCGCTTACAGCTATCCGAACCAAAACCGGCACCGCTCTAAGAGGGTTTGGAGGTTAGGCGGCAGCCCTAGCAGACTGCCTCAGCAATCTTGCAAGGCATCTCGGGCAGATCACGCCGCCGTAAATTCTCTCAGGCCTCTTCTCCGTCTTAGCCAGCTTCCTCATCTGGCTAGCCCTTAACCTCGGAACACCGTTCAAAGGTCTCCCACAAATTGCGCAATGGGCGACTGAAGGCTTCCTCTTCTCGTAGTGCATCTTCAGTTCCCCGCCAGGCGTTCTAACAGCAATCCTCCTGAGACTCCTGGACTTGTACATTGGCCTAGGCATCCTTGTAACCCTCGCGGTTCCTATCGTGTAATCCTGAAAATCGGCTTGGAGCTTTATAAATCCTACTACTCGCCAATAAGCTTCTTCAGCAATGGGTATGCCTCGAGAGCCCTCTCGTAAGCTATCATCATGTAGTACTGTTGGACGATACCTATTGCTAGGAGTAGGCCCATCCCACCGCCGTACACGCCGAGAACGTCCGAGATTGCAGCTAGGACACCGACTATCAGGCTTGAGAGAATTGTGAGCGGTGTAATGTATTTCTCGAGCATTTTCTCAAGTATCTTCGGATTCCTCCTCATCCCGGGTACTTCCAGGCCGCTGTCGACTAATTGCTGTGCCTGAGTTGAAGCGCTTAAACCCGATACTTCAACCCACATGTAGCCGAATACTATCGAGAACAATACCAGCACAACAATGTACACGACAGTCTTGACAGGGTCTGCGTACGCGCTGTAAACCCCCAACGGGGAGTTCAAGTAGTAGGCGAGGCCCCCAACCAGGTTCCCGTTCTGATCGTAGGTTGCCAACGCATTGACAAGCCATTGAGGTATTATTCCACCGCCGTAGGTCCTAAACAACGAGGCGAAAACGAGTATGTCGGCGTAGAGTATTCCGACGAAGAGGACTGGGATGTTTGACACGTAGAGGAATTGGAGGGGTATCCTAGTCTTAATCGATTGAAGTCTAGGCGTGGTGATCGGTATGTTTACTTTTATATTACTCAAGTAGATTAACAGGATTGAGACGACTATTGTAGCTATTAACCCAACGAGGTCTCTACCGCCAGGTCTCACCATCACACTGGATATACTGCCGCCACTCGACATAACTTGAACCAAGTAGGGTATTAGACCAATAGCTGCGCCGTTTATTACGATAGGGCTGAATGTATTCCAGAATATTATGGTTGCCACGCCTGCTAGTATGAACAGGCTTACACCCGAACCAACCCCCCAGCCCTTCTGTATCATCTCGTCGAGGAGTATAGCTACGTAAGCGCCAGCGAATATCTCCAGGCCGACAACAAGCCTCGGAACCCAGGATGCTGAGCACGATGTAAACGGGTTCGGCCCCGTTACAGGCCAGTACCTGCAGGAGAGGACGTACATGGCAGCCTCAAAGACGGCTAATATTACAGCGAGGGTTTTCTGCGCTGAAGTAAACTTCCTCCTATCCTCGGGGTTAGTCAAGTCTAGATCTATGAGTTTAGCCCCAACAAGGATCTGCATTATCAAGCCCGCTGTAACAATAGGCCCGATACCAAGCTCCATTAAAGTACCTCTGTTAGAGGCAAATATTACCTGTATTAACAGTACCTGCTGCTGCGGCTGGATTGGAATACCGTATAGGGGTGTGTTTGCCATGATCAAATACGCGATTAAAGCCATCGCAGTCCAAAACAACCTCTCGTAAAGTGAGGGTTTCCTCTCCGGCTTCTTGGCTGTAGGCATGTAATCGGCGATCCTCGCCATCACATCTAGAGTACCCATTACCAACACCGCTGTCTCCAGAGAGCCGACGTAACTACTTGGGTTAAAGATGTCTACCGGCTATTAAAACTTAACCGCCACGTTGAAAAACTTTTACT
>WYEE01000010.1 GCA_009904025.1 Thermogladius sp.
TTCCTCGGCTTATTCTACGCGATCGTTGCCTCTGGGTTGGCTTTGATATTCGGCGTGATGGATATAATCAACTTCGCGCACGGGGATCTAATAATGATTTCAGCATACTTCACCTGGCTACTCTCCATGACCCTCAACCTAGACCCATTGCTCTCAATGCTGTTAACACTCCCAATCCTATTCCTCCTAGGCCTCGGGATCCAGAAGGGGCTGATAAACCCAGTCCTAGGGAAAGAGCCTCTTATACAGATAGCCGTGACAGTCGGCTTGGGGTTCGTCCTCCAGAATATAGCTCTCGGCTACTTCAAAGCAGAGCCGAGAGGGTACCCTACACCATTGTTCTCGGGTGGTCTTAGTCTAGGTCCTTTCGTGATATATGAATCCAAGCTCGTCTCAGCCGTGGTCTCACTCGTAGTCTTAATCCTGTTGAGCAGGTTCCTCGCCAAGACCAAGCTGGGGCTGGCTATGAGGGCTGTAACCGACGACAGGGCGAGCGCCATGCTAATGGGTATAAACGTGGGGAGAGTGTACTTGCTGACTTTTGCTATAGGGATGGTTCTAATAGGTGTGGCAGCAGGGTTATGGATGGAGATGGGCCAGGTGACACCCTACCTTGGCACATCGTTCAGCCTGGTCTCATGGGTTGCAGTGGCTCTGGCGGGCCTGGGGAGCATACAGGGGTTGATTATCTCGGCGATAATTATCGGTGTAGCGCAGTCTCTAGGTAGCTTGATAAGCCCGTCTATCCAGATGGCTGTGGTATACCTGATATTCTTCTTCATCCTGTGGTTCAAGCCGAGGGGTCTGTTTGCTAGGAGGTGATGGAGGTGTTTAACAGAGAGATACTTCTCCCACTAGGAATATTCGAGGTACTGGTGATCGGTCTCGGCTTCGCGATATCAGGTAACAGCTACCTCATGTTGCTGGCTGCTCAGGTACTGTTGTTCGCCGTGTTCGTCGCGGCGTGGAACATTATAGGGGGCTTGACTGGGCAGCTTGATTTGGCTTCAAGCGCCTACATGGCTTTGGGCGGTATAACGACATCCCTTCTCTGGATGAGGCTCGGCGTACCCCCTCTCCTAGGAGTCTTTGCTGGAGGCATAGTGGCCATGGGCCTGGCTGTCTTGATAGGGCTACCGACATTCAGGTTCGGTGTGAAAGAGGTGTGGTATGCTTTGATGACCGCTTCACTCGTCGTCATATTAAACAACCTCTTCAGGTACACTATGGGACCCTGGGACTTCTACCTGCCGTCTAAGTGGGGTTTAATCTACTCGAGGCCTAGAACGTACTTCGAGTTGTTCCTCATAATAGACGTGGTCTTGGTGATTGTGATACTTGTGAATGTATACATCTCGAACTCCAAAATAGGCTACTACCTGAGGAGCATTAGGGAGGACGAGCTTGTATCCGAGTCTATCGGCGTTGACACGCGCTCATACAAGTTGAGGGCTCTAGCCATATATTCCTTCATCACCGGGGCGGCCGGGTTCCTGCAGATCGTGATATACTCGAGCTTCTCATATAGGCTATTCGACACGGGCCTGGCGATAAGCATCGCCATCATGGGGATAATCGGGGGGTTGGGGTCTATAAGCGGGTCTATAACTTCAGCAGTGATATTCAGGACTCTGGGAGAATATTTACGTAGCAGTCTCGGTGGCGTGTTCCCCGGGTTAGACCTCTTGCTGTACGGTACCATGCTGATAATCGTGGGCGTGCTTAAACCAGAGGGTTTGGCAGGGTTGTTCAACCAGGTTAGGAGGTGGCTTAGGAAGTGAGCGGGGCCAGGGCGATACTGAGGGTGGATGGGGTTACAAAGAGGTTCGGGGGTGTTGTCGCGTTAGACAACGTCTCGCTAGAAGTGGAGGAGGGCGGGATATACGGTCTCATAGGCCCCAACGGCTCCGGGAAGACAACATTATTCAACTGCATCACAGGGGTCTATAAACCCGATAAAGGGAGGGTGTTCTTCGATGGGAGGGATATAACGGGGTTGCAACCACATGTGATAGCTAGGCTAGGTGTGGCGAGGACTTGGCAGAAGGTGAGGCCTTTCAGGAATATAAAGGTGATAGACGCCGTCATCGCGGGCGGGTTGCTCAAGACGAGTAGCATTGGTGAGGCGAGGAAGATAGCTGAGGATGCTCTTGAGCTGGTGGGAGTAGCAAGGGGGGAGTGGGGTAAGCTGGGTAGCGAGATATCTCTAATGGAGCACAAGCTCGTTGACCTGGCGAGGGCTATTGCAACCCAGCCTAGGCTACTTTTACTAGATGAGATCGCAGCCGGCTTGAGGCCCCATGAACAGGAGAAGCTCGCTGAAGTCATCAGGAGGGTTTGGAGAGAGCGGGGTCTGACGATCATTGTTGTAGAGCACGTTATGAAATTCGTTATGTCCCTCAGCAGGAAGATATTCGTGCTACATGAAGGTAGGCTGATCGCGGAGGGAGCGCCTGAGGAAATCGCCTCAAACCCTAAAGTCATAGAAGCATATCTAGGTATAAGGCCTGCGTGAGGTGTGTGTTGTGGATAGGATGCTCGAGCTCAGAAACGTGAACGCGGGCTACGGGGAGTTCAAGGTGCTGAACAACATCTCCCTCCACGTCGATAAGGGGGAGATAGTCGGGGTGGTCGGCCCTAACGGGGCGGGCAAGACAACCCTCTTGAAGACTATAATGGGTTACACGACTCTCTACGGGGGAAGCATATTTTTCAAAGGCGTCGACATAACGTGGAGGAAAGTCTACGAGAGAGTGGGCCTTGGATTAACGATGGTTCCCGAGGGGAGGGGTCTATTCCCTAATCTAACAGTTGAGGAGAACCTTCTCGCAGGGGCGTATCTTGAGAGGAACTATTCCAAGATAAGAGATAGGCTTGAATTCGTCTACAGCGTCTTCCCCAGGCTGAAGGAGAGGAGGAGCCAGCTAGCGGGCTCGTTGTCCGGGGGTGAGGCGCAGATGCTGGCTCTAGCCAGGGGTTTAATGAGCTCGCCTGAACTACTTTTAATAGACGAGATGAGCCTTGGACTAGCGCCTAAAATAGTGCTCTCACTATTCGACCTTGTTGGAAAGTTGAATAGGGAACACGGTATTACAATGCTCATAGTTGAGCAACACGTGAAAAACCTTCTCGAGATATCTAACAGGGGTTACGTCATCGAGAACGGTAGGATAGTTTTAGAGGGGGATAGCAGGAGCCTCCTAGCAAACGAGATGTTGAAGAAAGCATACCTGATATACTAGCCATTATTTTCTGTCAAGCCTGAAGGGGTCGATGTAATCGCCGTACCTGGCTCTAGCCTCCTCCAGCCTCTTCAACTGTTCTCTCATGACCTCGAAGAAGACTGGCGGCGTGTCTGGTACCTTACTGTATATACTTGTTATCCTCGTAATCCTCTCGATCTGCTTCGCAACCCTGATCTTAAACTGCTCCCTGTAAGACTCCTCCCTATACTCCTTGTTCAAAACCTCGCCAAACAGCTTTTCCAAATCGTTGTACACAGGTATTAAGCCTGTCGGGGATTCAACCGCCTCAACATCCCCGTGTGCTCTAAGCTCAATCCACTTCAGCCACACGATTTTATCCGTCTTCTCGTTCAGGAACCGGCCATCCTTGTCCCTCAAGAAATAGTTTACGCTGTAGATCCTAGGGGTCTTCTCGAGCTTCCCCGCGAAATCCAAGTGTAGCCTTAGGAACTCGCCCGGGGAGACTGAGAGGAAGTCGAGTATCGCGTAGGGGTTGAACTCCTTGACCCCAACCTGGCCTAGGACTGCGGCAGTCCTCTCGGACTCTACTGCAGCGGCTTTCGTCACATTCCCGTGAACCCAGTCGAACGCCTCCTCAACCGGTACGTTTGTATCCGAGTCCCTGCCGCCGAAAACCATGGCCTCCACAGTCACCCCCATAGGGTCTTCTATCCTTGGATCCAGGTTTCTAAGGTAGCTCAAGTGCGTTGTAAACCTGGCGTTCGGGTGGGATGGGAGGATCTCTCTCCCGCTCTCGTCCTTCAACCCCTCCCCCCAGGGCCCAGCGTAGTTGAGACCCCTCCTAGGGGGCTCCGGCCTACCCCTCCACCATACGTCCCCGTCCTCGGTTAGGAGTATGTTGCTGAATATAACCTCTGTATCAGGGTGTAGTAGGATCCTGTAAATCTCCGGGTCGTCGACCGGGTTAACGCCATCTATTATGCCGAAGGAGCCGATCTCCGGGTTGATAGCCCTGGGTTCACCCTTGTACGCGTGTATTATGGCTAGGTCGTCGCCGACCAGGGTGTCCGCTAGTAGAGCCGTCGAAGTTTTACCGCAACCCGCCGGATAGGCTCCCGTGATATATGTTACCCTGCCCCCGGGCCCCTTCACGCCCACGATGAACATGTGCTCGCATAGGAAGCCTTCTCTCCTACCCTTGTTCACGCATAGGCGTAGCGATAGTTTCTTCAAGCCAACGGTGTTCCCAGCGTACTGTGTGTTGACACTGTAGACGATGTTGTCGTCCAAGTCTATGTAAATCCTCCTCTTACTGATGTTGGAGCTCCACCCCAGCTCATTCCTCTCACCGGTCGCGTGTAGGAACCTCATGTAGTCCAGGCCAGCTCCCTTCTCGATGAACACTTCGTAGCAGGCTCTGTAGAGTATGTTCTCGCTGTGCGCGACGTACGCTGAATCAGTTATTTGAACCGCGTAGAGGGAGAAGGGCGAGTTCCTCGGGCCGAAGCAGTAGAAGCCTATGAACATCAACCTGCCCTTCATAACCCCCTTGAACAATTCCCTAATCTCCGCCAGACCCCTCTCTCTATCAAACGTGTTGACCATGGGTATACTCTGCCCAGGTGGCACAAGTATCCTAGTGTTCTCCCTGTCTCTAGCCAGGTCGAATAAGCCGTCGAAGTGAACCGTCTTACCCTTATACTTCGTGGGCAGCTCCTCCTTGTTCTCCAGCGCGTACCTCCTTATGAACTCTATGTCCTGGGGCGATCCCGTGTTAACATATATTCGCTCGGGCTGAGTAAGCTCGACTACTTCGGCAACCCACCTGTGGAGCCTCGGGTCGGGTATCGCTAGAAGCCTCTCCAAATGCTCTCTGCTCGCATACCCGGCCAACCTCTCAACTATACTCCCCGCACCGGTATCCATATTCAAAAAGCATTCACCTGGAGGGCACCCTAAATAAACATATACGTCTTTACAATATATACGTCTAACGTATAATCCTTATATTGTTCTCCCCGAGGAAAACCCTGTACTCCTCATCCCGCTTCAACATCCTATATGCCCTCGTGATGGTGGGCGATTTCAGCAGGTATTCATTGAAGAATACCACTGCAAACCTGACAACGGGTTGTAGCAACCTCAACGGCAGCTCGTTTAGGGAGATGAGGGTGAGAAGGTCGAATGGGGTTGGCACGATCTCGTCCAGGGTAATATAGTCGGCATCCTTATTCCTCCTCAACTCAAGGTATGCGTCAACGTAGTTGTCTACGACAACGAAGTCCCCGATTGCTTGGATGGGTTTAACCTCTCTCTTGAAAGCGGTGATCCATTCTTCCGGGTCTATTCTATCGTAGACATCCGCTTTAATCAGCAGCGACGCTATCTCGGCAACCCTGCTCCTAACCTCAGCGGGATCCATCACGCCGGCGTAGCAGTGGATTCTCCGCTCTAACCTCCTGAGGAGGCGTAGGATAGGGTGCCACAATCTGATATAGCCTCCTGGTATGTCTAGTTCGGGGAGTCCCCTGCCCTCGAGTAAAGCCTGGCAGACATTCCTCGGTATTGGTACTGCGAAAAGACCCTGTGTCTCCTCGATGAAGCCAGCTAGCCTCCT
>WYEE01000041.1 GCA_009904025.1 Thermogladius sp.
TACGAGGCCACACACCACGGCCCTACTAGTCTGAGCAAGCCGATCACCTTTATAGAGATCGGTAGTTCGATGAGCGAGTGGGTTGACGATGTAAACCACCGCATCGTAGCTGAGAGTGTCCTCCATCTAATCAACGAGGGGGTTTCAGATTGCAGACCTGCGATAGGTGTAGGTGGAGGCCACTACCCATGGAAGCTTACAGAATACGCGCTTAGAGAAAATGTTTGTTTCGGGCATATAATCCCTAAGTACTCGCTCGACCTATTGAACCATGGTATACTCAGACAAATGGTTGAGAGAACATATGGGGGCGTTGAATCCATTGTTGTCGAGAAGAAGGGTACAAGGATCGAGCATAGAGAAGCAATTGAGGAGTTTGCTAGGGAAACCGGGCTCAGCGTCCGATACATTTAGCAACGAGCTTCCTAAAGCTACCACTATGAAACTAAACCTGGGCTAGCTTCACGGATGTATCCTCGAATTGCGTTCTCGCAAGTTTCTTCCACACTAGTCTCAGCGTCACCCCCTCGGGCATAAGATTGAGGGGGATCTTAATTGATTCTTCAACTACCTCCCCCGGCGAAGGCGGCTTAATCTTCTTAACTCCCCTAACGAAGCCTTTATCGAGAACCACGAGCATTGCTTCATCAGGGATAGCATCACCTTCATTAGTTATCCTTAGCGATATGTTTACTTCGTTGCCTGACACCATAGGGGTTATACTCGCCAGTTTTAAACTAGGTTTTCTCACACTAAACTTTTTCGACAGCACGCCCAAAACCAGGAAGGGGTTGCCGCCTCCTGAATCAGATCCCTCGTGGTTTATTTCGAGATACCCGCAATACGAGTTATCCAATTGGATGTTCGCTAATCCTTTAACGAGTATCCTTCTCTGATTAAACCCGTTGGATAAGACAATGGGGACTGGTGCTGGCGAGAAGGCAACCAGGTCCACTAGTGAATCCCCGTCTACGCAAACATCGCTCAAAGAATACCTCTCACCTTCACCCACGAGGAGAAGCCCGGTATAGTATTTCATGCTTGTATAAGCGTCAAAGTGAGAGTAAGCTACAATGAAACCCACTGCCCTGAGAATGATGCTTCCTCCGCCTTCATGCCTAATAGTCATATGTACGCGTGCTTTATTCATTGACTCAGGCGTGTTTAAAATGCTTTTAACATCGTAGATCAATTTGTGGAGATAGATTTCACCTACTTTCACTGAGACGACTGGCTTAAATTCCTTCGAAACGCTTACTCCGTTCACTCTAATTTTCCAGTCGATAAGTCTCTCACGCGACTCTACAAGTAGCTCTAGTACAGCATGCTCCGCTACAACACCCAATGGCCTAGGTATATCTAGTGTGTAACTCAACTTGGAGGACTCTGAGTGAGTTAACGGTTTATTGACTTCCGCGAAAGTGTAGTAGAGGTCTGCGTTAAAAATCCCTTTGTAGACTTCGCTAATAATGCCAGCTGGCAATAACTCCACCCAGAAGACTATTAAAGCAGGCTTAGTTAATAGCTTTCAACCAAATATAATCAAACCGGGTGAGGAGCATTCTCTTTCAAGCGATGATGACGCCCTGCCGCTAAGTAGCCTAGGCGATGCTGCGAATTGAACCCCTGGCTGATTCACCAAACCTTCTCCAAGGCCTCTAAATCCCAATGCCAACTCTCACCGGCCTCACAAACCTCGTCGAGAGCTTTCTCAAGTGCCTCAACTGGCTCATAGCCTTCTTCCATTATCAGCCTGATTAACATCCTATAACTCTCTTTAACCTCCTCGTAGTAGAGTTTAAGTAGATTCCAAGGCGGGTCGATCGAAGGTCCCCTCCCCACACTCGGGCATATACTTGAAACCAAGAGTCTACCAGGATCCCCAGGCGAAACTGGTATGAATGGGAATAGCCTGCATCTCATGGGTCTTGCCGGGTAGATCGAGCAGGTTGGTAGCTTACCCTTGAACTCTAGGAAGACGCATTTGTTATCTAACCCCCTTAGAACTGGTATCGGGAGGTAGTCGGCTACAACCACATATATGTACCTGCCTGCCAGCTCCCTCCAGCTCACACCTTTAAACCTGGCTATCCGGCAGATGTCGAAGATCGTTAAAGAGACGTTCGGGCCGCTTGAGCAACAGACACCGCTTCTACCACACCTAAACCTAACTTTGTCACCCGGCTTAAGGACCATGTTTCCCAAGTCTACTACCCCATTTTCACGGTTTCTTGACCTTGCTTAATGGGCAGAATCCTCTAAGCGGGCAATTGGAGCACGAGCATTCGCTGAGAGAGTTTAAGGTGTATTGGATTATAATGTCATCGTCCACGATCAGCCCTTTGATATCCTTCTTATTCTTACCTCTTGACGCCAATTAAACCGCCTTCTCATGTCATTTAATTATCTAGGCCCGTTATAGTTCTATTGGAAAATACTTCCCTATAACATAACCTGGGTTGCCCCTGATTATTCTCATAGCATGAGGAAGATTATCTAGCACTAGGTCAGGTGTGACTCCGTCCTCGCCTATAATCTCTGCGGCGAGGTCTCCTGCTAACCCATGCACTAGAACACCCATCCTCAACGAGGCACCTGGGTCTCTTAATCCCACCCCGTAGATCCCGGCTATCACCCCGACCAAGACGTCGCCCATACCAGCTTTGGCCATTCCTGGGTTACCTGTGAGGTTGACATACGTCCTCCCATCAGGGTAGGCTATTAGGCTCCGTGCGGTTTTCAAAACGAGATAAGTGTTAAAACCTCTTGCAAACTCCTGGACGACTCTAATCGGGTTCTCCTCGATCTCTTTAACCGACATGCCTGTCAGCCTTGAGAACTCCCCTGGGTGGGGTGTTAGTATGGTCGGGTAAAGTCTTTTCTTTAAAACCTCTATATTCCCCGATAAAGCTGTTAAACCATCCCCATCGACGATCACTGGCATCTTCACGTTCTCCACCACCTTCACAACGAGCTCCATTGTTTCCCGGTTGGTTGATAGACCTGGGCCTACCGCGATTATGTCCACCCCTGCTTCCTCTACTAAACCCAGGATATAGTCTAGGTTGGAATACGAGATAGAGCCATCGCTCGTCTCCTCCATGGGGATGTATACCACCTCACTCGACTTGCTTGCTAGAGCGGGAATAATCGACTTTGGAGCTGCCAGCCGTACATATCCGCCTCCGACGGCTAGGAAGGATTGGGATGCATAATAAGGTGCCCCGTAGTAGTATCTAGACCCAGCTATTAGCAGATATTTACCGAAAACGCCTTTGTGACCCCACTTAACTCTTTCAGGGGGTTGAAGAGGGTAATTAAGCTCTACCCTGATATCGCCGGAGTCGAGTAGGCTAGGCGGGTAAGAGAGCCTTGAGACATATAGCTTCCCACAGTAGTATGCTCCCGGGTAAAGGATATTCCCGTACTTGGGTAACCCGAATGTCACCGTCACACTACTTCTGACAGCGATACCCTCGACACGCCCGTTGTCGGGGTTGATCCCCGAGGCTATGTCCACGCTTACAACAGGTTTCCCAGAGTTATTGATCAACTCCACAACTCTCCTCCGGTAGTCCTTGATCTCTCCTCTCAAACCTATCCCGAAGAGCCCTACTATCAGGACATCTACGGCGTGGATCAGATCCTCCAATACGCGGGTAGATGCTTCGTCGACAACATTGCTTATGCTCACCCCCATATTCTTCAGTAACTCCAGGTTTCTCGCTGCGAGTGCAGCGAGCTTCTCCAACTCGCCGACAACGACAACGCTCACTTTTGCTCCAGCAGAATAAAGTCTCCTAGCCGCGACTAATGCGTCCCCTCCATTGTTCCCAGTTCCAGCAACCACCAGGTAGTTTTTGTCCAGACCGTACTCCCTCCTAGCAACCTCGTAGACAGCTGAACCAGCATCCTCCATTAGAAGCTCGGGGTTCACACCATACTCCCTGGAAGCCTTCTCATCCATCTCCCTAGCCTGCTCCGCGCTCACGATTTTAAGGAATCTTCTCAAGGCCGCACACTGTATTAAAGACTATTCTAACCCGGGATTTTAACCACGTGGCGCATAGGTGTGTTGTCGACCACTACTCTAAAATAGCCTGGAATATTGATTTGTTTGTGCGAGACTACGATCTCACCCATCGAGCCGCAAACCTTGTAGACGCCGTTATCACACTCGATCCCGCGACCACATAACCCTTGTATAAGGCTACCAGTCTTCGACCTCAAGAAGACCCCGAATCTAACCCAAGTCTCCAAGCCTGGACTCCTACATCCACCCGACCTGTAGTATAGGTGTAGGGTTGGCGAAACCATTTCAAGCATAAACGGGATTGTCTCTCCTTCAACCGTGTCAACTATTATGGTGAAACCACCGTAGAAGAAGGAGTGTGCTATAGCCCTGAGCAAAGACCCCTCCAGCCTCCGCGGCTCCATCCCACGTGATATAGCTCTACAAGCTTCTACAACATGCGTGGCATCGAGGTTTCCTGGTATGTTCGACACCTCCCTAAACACATTACCACGCCTTAGAATGCTTATCCTATAGTTAAGCGCCGGCAGTACAACGTAGGCTCTGCTCCCTGAAATCGAGAGCTCGTCGAGGAGGAGAGTGTATGGGCAACTATAGAGCTCGTCGTAATCCCATGTCAATTCAACCAACCGTTCCAGCCAAGTGGAACTGTCCCAATTAACTTTTGGGCGTAGGGGTTATTTAAAACGGTCTGCTAAAGTAGAGCCCAGGTGAGTGGTGTGAAAGCCTGGCTGTCAACCCTAGCTGCCTTACTGATCGTGGCGGGACTAGTAGTAAGCCTCTCTGCGATCCCGTTAGCCAGTAAAGGAGTGCAGGACGTCGCTACAAACCCTGAATCCGAGGAGGAGGTCGATATAGCCAACAACACTGTCGCTGTGAGGCCAGCATTCAACTTAACCTTCGAAAACGCGTTGAAGCTTGCCTACGATGTCGGGAACGTCACTTACCCGCTCTTCCAATGGGAGATATCACACAATGTGACGGCCGCAAACGTGACTCTAAACCTGGGTGACAAGTTCCTCGATGAGGCCCTCAACCTCAGCAGCTCGAATGAGACTAGGAGAGCTACTGTAATGGCCGTCGTCGCAGCCATCCACTACAGCCACGCTGTACCACTAGCGTATCCGGTAGTGGGGAAGACTATAGATAGCCTCTTCAACGCTAACGCCACGTCAGGCGATATAACCAGTGCAGTAATCAATCTAGCCCAGGAACTAAAGTCCATTCTACTAAACGCTGTCTCAATAGCTGAGGCAAGGAATTTAACAATTCCATCCTCACTAGACAACATTACGGCAATAGGCGACAAGCTCATAGCGAATGCGCAATCAAACCTATCGGCAGGCAATATCACGCTAGCCTTCAGGCTCGCCATGAGTGGGTACCATACCTACGTGAAGGCCTACGGTCTTTTAGTGACCAGCATCTTCATCCAGGACTTGAAGCTACCTGCTAGACACGATATCGGGGTGTTCTTCTTCCATGAGAAGATAGGTAGGGAAACACTAGTCAAAGTATTCGAGAAACTCCCCGAGGGTTTGAAAGAGACTGTGATCGCCAAGATTGAGAAGGGCGAGGCAAATGAGACAGGTGAGGTAGTAGGGTATGTCAGGGAAGTCGCCTTAATGTGGAGCATTAAAGCCAGGGAGCTTGCCAACGACTACATTAGGTCTCTCCTGGAGAATTTGACGTTGAAAACTGTCAACGGGAGCGACATAGCTAGAGTCGCTATCTTCATGAAGTTCAGGAGCGAGGGTGAGTTTAGAGAAGCTATTAGACAAATAATCCTCAACGGGCTAAGCCAGAACAAGACTGTAAGTCAAATACTAAACGAACTCTCAAACTATTTAGGCAACATAACCAACGGTAAATTCGACTTCAGAATGAGCTTAAAGGATAAGATACAACACGTCAGTATTGAAGTTGGAAGCCAAGTTGAAGTAGAACATGAGTTAGAAAACGAGGCTTAAATCTAGGCCCTATATAAAAACTTTTTTTAAACTCCATTCCACATTTCTAGCTTTCAAGAGGTGTAATGAAATGAGGTTCTACATCCCTCTGCTAATCCTTCTAGCCACCATATTACTTGCCAGCACTATTCCTGTGGAATCGCAACAAGTCTCGTCAACCAATATACAAATCACATATGACCCACTGGCAGAGAGAGGTATAGTTGTATACAATATCTATTTCGAACAGCCTGCTACCACACCTGTCAACCTCACCGTCACACTCATACCTGGAAGTAATATGACAATCTTAAATGTAACAAGCCTCGAGGGAGTACCGCTACTATACTACTATGATAACCAGTCAAATACGCTTTCAACACTCTTAAACAACACATCCGGTGTCACTATAACATACTTAGCCGGCGACCTGATGACAATGCTTGTGCCCGGAAGCTATTATATGACCCTTGACACAACGTCGATCCCCGGAGCGGTATCCGTTGATTTCAATATCCCCGGTTTATACAATGCTAGCTGTATTGGTCTCAAGTGTTCAACAACCCTAGATTTCTCAAGCAACACAACGGAAATACATGTTGAGGGTAAGGGATCCCTAATAATGACGCTCACATTGTACACCCCATCCACTCTACCGGTAACAACTGCTACCCCTACGACATCATCGACGACAGCTACCACATCATTGGTAGCCACCACCCCACAGTACACGACGAGTACAACCCAGGTTCCAGGTACAGTACAATCTCCCTGGGTTCAAACATCCACACCGCCGGTAAACCTCTTAACAATAATAGTAGCTGTCTTGTTAGTAGGTGCGGTTATAATTCTACTTCTCGTCAGAAAAAGAGCTTAAATCTAATGTGAGTATTTTTATATTAAGCTAACAGTGATGCTAATGTTCATGAAGAGATGTAGAAAGCTGAGAGAATTTGCCTTAATATTTATGTTGCTCCCGGCTCTAGCATACAGCTCATCCCCTTCAAATACAATAGACCATGTAGCTTACTACATAATGTACGATCCACTATCTGGCACTGGCTATGAAAGTATTTCATTTGAACTCAGCGCGAATGGGATAACGGAATTTTCCATTCAACTGATCAATCCATCATACGGGTGTAACGCGACTCTAATCAACGCTACATTCGCGAACCCGAACGTTGTGGTTGTCCCCCCGTTTTTCAACTCTTCAACTGGTGTAATCGATTTTGTGGTGAATTCCTCTACAGCAGTAACAATACACCTGCTGGTGAGCGATTTGTTCCAAGAGCTGACACCGGGCTCCTACGAGGGTGTACTAGATTTCACTATGTTCCGCAACGTCTCGTTTACATCGATCGTCACGATCCCTGGGATATACCAGGTGGTAGCCAGGAGATTCGACTCGCCATCAGGCAACCCGGCGGTATCCTACACTTCTAACACCACCGTGATATCGTTCTCCTCGCCAGGACTATACCATGTGATATTAATGGTCTCGGGTGGTCAAGTAACACCTCAACCAACGAGTTCAGGCGGCGGAGGCTTCGTAAATGCATACATGCCTATTTGGTTAATTTCGGTGATCGTAGTAGCCGGGCTCGCTGTAGCGATACTTCTATTGTTGAAGAGGAGGGGGAGAGTGGTTGTTGAGACGCTCCCGCCTAGAAGTCTCGAAGAGGATGAGATCGTTAAAGAGATAGTGCTAGCCCTGGGGGATGCCGGGGAGAGAGGTTTGAGGCAGAGCGATATAGTCTCGGCCACTAAGAGACCTAAATCAAGTATTAGTAGGAGAGTGAGGAGGCTGTTGGAGGAGGGATACATAGAGGTTGAAAGAGTGGGTAAATACAATGTGTTGAAACTAACCGAGAAGGGCCTTAAATTCTACAGAGGTCTAAAGAGGAGATGAGCGAACTTAAGCCTATATATGGCTACGGCTTCTTTAATGTTAGAGAAAATGGTTTAGTTGACGAGACAATAGTATTCCTATACTCGGATCCAGACGCGTACTACAAGAGGGTAATGAGAGATCGATCCAAATACGCTCGGGAGATAGAGATCCTCAGCAGGAACATGCAGTACTTTCTCGACGAGGAGAAGGTTTATATAAACAACGAGAGAGTTTACCCCATCCTAGGTCGAGTAGACATAGGTGTAGCCGGCCTCGATAACATCGCTTACATAATATTCAATATTTACTTCAAAGGGGTTTTGAAAAAAGGCTTAAACACGTATGTAAACGAATATAAGCAGGAGACAGCTGAATACGATTACACAGTCTACTGGTTTTTCCCCGAGAACGCTCGCATTGTAAAAGCCGTGTTGAACGTGCCTTATGAAGTGATACTATACGGGAGGGGGTTGAGGTTCATGGTATACGAGGGGACTACACTGCCTGGCCGTGAGGAAATAATCTTCGAAATAAATTAAGGGATAGCGGGCTTCCTTCAAGTCTAGTTAACATTACGATCCGTGGCAAATAATTATACCTCCAACCCTTTAAACCCCTCTACACATGATTGAGATAGGGATGATGTTAGGGGACCTCACTAGAGGTCTTTCTGAACTGTGATGTGGGGCCAAAGCGCTGAACCTTAGTTGAAAGGTCGGGCGAGTTATGTCTAAAGGACAGGTCTTAGATTACAGGCTATTACCATTCCTTTTCAGCCTAGAAGAGGTAAGGGAGTTTCTGAAAGGGGCACCATTAGAGCAGATCATATCCTCAAGCGAGTCTCCTATACGTTTGAGAGCTCTAAGCAACCTACGGAAGATATTATCCGAAGGCGTGCCCGGAGACCCCGAGCTACCACTTGAATACGAGGTAGCCTCATACTACGCTTTAATAATGATCGCTAAAAACCTGGCTGAGAGAAGACTCTACACTAGGATATCTGTTGCTTATTCTAAGAGAGCTAGAGATGTTTTCAACGGGTTAAATGAGAAAATTCTAGCGGGGTTAGGCAGAAAGCTTGGATTAGATGTCGAGTTCGAAAAAAGCCCTCTCAAGTTACCCGTCTCAGTGAAAAAAGGTGTTATAGTCTACAACACGCTTGCTTTCTCCATGAGTGTTAAAACTTATTTAAGTGTGGTGTCTCAAAGGCTTATACAAGACAAAAAGTATCACATATCGAGTACTATAGTGGATGGAGGAAGGGTTTTCTTAGACCGAGAGACTTTTATAAGAGTTCTTGAAGAGGCGGTCTACCAGTACATTCTGAAGACATTTGATTCGGTAGAACCAGTTGGAATCGACAGCGGCCTGCTCAATGAGAGCAGAAGGATTCTCGAGGAACTAGGGTTGACAACGGGTGGCCAAAATCTCGAGGAACATCCAAAAGAAGTTAGAGAGGGTGCTTTCCCGCCCTGCGTGAAGAAGGTTGTTGAAAGACTTAGGTCTGGCGAGAACATTTCCCATCCCGAGAGGTTCTTGTTAGCTACTTTTCTCATTAATATAGGTGTGGACATAGATTCGATCGTGGATTTGTTCAGGAACGTACCTGACTTCAACGAGAGGATCACGAGGTATCAAGTCGAACACCTTGCTGGGCTTAGGGGAGGGAAAAAGAAATATCTACCCTATGGTTGCGATAAATTAAAATCTCTCGGAATATGCCCTATCACAGACAAATGTCTAGGGGACAACCCCTTAGCTGTATACTACAAGAATCTTAAAGGCGCGTTGAAGGAGGGATCAAACGATCGTGGCAATCTTTCGAGCGAAAACATAGGTGGCGTAGGCGAGAATAGAGAGAAGGAAAAGAGCGAAGATGACATCGCCTAAATTAACTGTCATAGAGTAGCCTAGACCCCATTGGATAGGTGTAATTGAACTCTTATTCACCATATCTATGCTGGTATTGAAGTTTATAATTAGTTCACCCGGGGCAAAACCCTCATAGATGTAGTAGGATGAAATACTGTCGGGTAATCGAGTGAAAACTACGTTAGATTGGAATTTCACCCAAGTTGGCGTCTCCACGGATATGAAAACAGGTGTGATGTTTCCGAAAACAAGCTTGATACAGGTATCGTTCACCTGGAGTAGGGTTAAACCCGAGTTCTTGAACTTGGCAACTCTTATTAGAGCTGTAGACTCATTCTCCGTGGTTAGCGTAACAACGCTTCGATCAATAATACCCGTTAGGTTTAGAGAAGAGTATAGCCCGTTTAAGCTAACCCTAACCATTAAGCTTCCGTTGGTCGACTGGCGAGATTCCATGTAGGAATAGAAGAGAGGCAACCTGGCGACCGGGTCATAGTATAGGTCTTTGATTAGCATGTAATTGGTATTCTCAATGCTTTCAACTCGTTTATAACCCACGTGAATCAAATCAACGTCGAATAAAACAATGTTCTCCTTGTATCCAGTCCAGTCTATTCCACTCCAGTTGAAGCCACCCGTGTATAATAGAACTATGGGTGGGCTGAAGATATTAATGGAAGTGTAAGTAAAATTATCTACCACCATTGTAGCATTAGCGAGATAGCCTGCCGGCGAGGAAGATATCGAGTCTACCCGCCTATCTACAAGAGCATTGTAAACCAGCATACCCTGATCAACCCAGATCTTCAAATCAACCTTAACAACGTACGTGACCCTTAAATAGAGCGAGCTGACTCCCTCTCCCATAAGAGCCTCGGGTAGATACCCTCCGCTCTCAGATACCTCTAGAAGCCCCGTGTAATAGACAGTTGTGGTCAATGGCTCAGACCTTTCTCCTGAAACATTCACCTGGGGTAGCACGGTTAAAATTAGTGCTACGAGAACAAGCCATCTCATAACTTCAACCTTCTATCTGATCATCGTGGTCACAAATAAAAATTTCACTATCCGCAATGGAAAAGTTGTCCACCTGTATGTTTATCCAGCTCTCAAGTTTATTACTGTATTTTAGATCCATGTTTCCAGGGTGCTCTGGGTGGAGGAGATTAAACATACAAGCACTATCATTTACACGACTCTACCAGATAACACGAAGGCTTTTATCAAGTACAAGGTTGAAGGAAATATTATGAAAATACTTGAAACCTACACTCCACCGCAATATAGAGGTAGGGGGATAGCTGGGAGGCTGATGGAGTACGCTATTAACATAGCCAGAGATATGGGGTTGTTGATAGAACCGGTGTGCAGCTATTCTGTATACTACTTTTTGAAAAACAGGGAGGCGAGGGGGATCCTAGCCGAGCCTTTTAGGAGTATGAGCGATGAAGAGTTGAAACAGCTATTTGAGAGAAGAGTCGGTGAAGAAAAGTCTAAAGAGGGTGGCTAGTGGCTAGAGTCAAATACCTCTTGTGGCTCAGGGATAGAATAGGAATTGGAGAAGAACATGTTGAATCCAAGACCTTAAGCGAGCTACTTGAAATCCTAGTGAGTAAATATGGTGAGTTGAAAGAGTTGGAGAAAAGGGGAAGCCTTGTAGTGCTGATCAACGGTTTAGCCGTCGATCCCAGAAGAAACGTTAAGCTGAGTGATGAGGATGAAGTGGTATTACTGCCAGAAGTATCTGGCGGCTAACTACAGAGCTTGTATACGTCGTCTATCGCTCTCTGGAGGTCGAGAGGAGAGGAAAAAACTATCCCGTTGACACGATTGCTCAACGAGGCACATTTTTCCTTTAACTCCATTGGCTCGATGAAGGGTTGGTTTAATTGTGTAAACACCTCCCTGCTCTTCTCATACCCTATCAGCATGAATGGATATACTTTTACCCCTAACCTCCTAGCTATCTGTGCTACCTGCTCTAGCTTATCCGCGGTTTTCGAACCGTAGTGGATTACCATGATGTAATCGGGGCGTTTCGCCAGCCTCCTGGATATCTCCTCAACAGGGTAGCGTAAGCTAACCACCAACCCGAGGTTCACACCCTCTACCCTGCTCTTCAGGAATGTAAGTGTCTCCTCGGAGTCTGCTTTCAGGTTTTCGCCAAATATGGGTTTATCGCCTTTCAAAATTGTCACGCCTTTAACCCCGAATTCCCTAGCTGTCAATACAGCCGAGTAAGCGTGAAGCAAGTTAACATCCAAGAGTCTCAGGCTGACGTACACGCCTAGCTCATACTTAGTTCGAAGATAAGTGCCGGTAACAGCCGCAAGTAATGCAGGTCTCCCAGCCGGGTTTTCTGGCAGGAAAACATCGAAGTTCCTCTCTTTTAATTTCTCCGCGAATTCATCAATGGTTTTCTTTGAGAATGCGGGTAGTTCGATTATAATCTCCACTCCAACACACCTGTGGATACAGCCTCCAAATTAGTTATCTTCTATGTTAGGGAAGAGTGTTTAAATAAGTAATCTAAATTCTCAAATCAGTAAAAATTGTTTCCCTTTTAAAATCGGTAAGATTTACTAGTCTCTGAGAGGTGGTGGAGACGGTTAAACTAGAATCGGTTAAATTTCGTATAGGCGACTACTGCATCGGCGGGGTTCTAGGCGAATGTCCCACATGGTTAGTTGGATCTATTTTCTACCTGGGTGACAAGCTCCTGTCAAGCAGTGGTATTGATAAGATGGCTGCTAGGCAGAAAATAGAAGAGGCCCTGGGTCAATGCGATAAGTACGGATTGGTTCTAGCTATGGACGTGATTTTCCCCTCGGAAAACCTCGTTGAAGAAATATTGAGTTTCATAGGCGAGTTCGGCATACCCGTCTTCCTTGACTCCCCTGATCCCGGCATTAGGACCAGAGCGTATCTTAAAGCCTCCGAACTGGGTTTAACAAAACACTCTATTGCGAACGGTTTATACGTGGACAGCCCTCCCGAAGAGGTCGAGGCGTTGAAAGAGAGCGGGATTGAGTCAGCTGTATTAATGGCCTTCGACCCGAAAGACCCGTACACCTCCATCGAGCCGGTCGCAAGGATGAGGATAGTTAGAGAACTACTGGAACGGGTAAAGGGGCTCGGGGTGAGAAACCTCATGGTGGATACAGTTGTACTAGATCCCTCCTCGATATACCTGAGCGGTGAAGCCGTATATATGGTTAAAACAGAGCTTAGACTCCCCGTCGGTAGCGCTCCAGCCAATGCTTTAGGCAATGTTACCAAAGAGAAGGTTGGGGTAGAAGCCATGGTTGGTGTCCACGGGGGGTCTGCCGCCTTCCTCAGGATGATGGGGGCTGATTATATAATGTACGGCCCTATCTCCAGGGTGAAATACGTTGCGCCGGTTATATCAACAATAGATAGCCTACTCGGCTACGGCTTGAGGAGGACAGGGGTGAAAATCGAGGGTAAGCACCCGTACAAGACCCTGTTGAGGGAGCTCCAACAATTGTTCACAAAGGGGTGAGATGCAGGCTGTCTACCCATAAATCCATGTAGCCGGGCATCTTGGGAAGGTCTATCGTCTTTACCTTCTCCAATATCGTCTTGTAGTCAAACAGGTAATCTCTATTTAGGAGGGCTACCCTTAGGCCGGGGAGGACAAGGTTCCCCGCGGCTACTACAATGTCTTTCTCGACGCTTGGGATTAAACCCAGGGACATGGCATCCTCTATATCAAGGTTCACACCAAAATTGCCGCCTATGACCAACCCTTTCAAAGCGTTTTTCGATACACCGGCCTCCCTCATGAGGATTCTAACACCCGATTTAACGGCTGCAATAGCTTTTTGAATATTTCTAACATCGACCTGCGAGATGTAGAGGTCTCTTGACTCGTCTATATACAGGATCTTCAATCCGTTGAGAGTCTTGTATCCTCTAACAATCCTCCCACCCTCATCGATGAAACCTCCTCTCCTCAGATCCGCGAGTATGGAAATCAGAGCCGGGCCTAATATACCGGTTGGAGCGCCAAGGTAGCTGTACTGGAAAACTGGTTTCTCATCCTTTACCCCAGCTATCCTAGCTCTGAATATACCGCCCTGGAAAACCGTCGAGCCCCTTGAAATGCCTGTCTCAAACGCTGGACCGCTGGGTGTACTAGTCGCATACACCTCCTCGTCTTTTACAAGGAAGATTTCCGTGTTTGTGCCTATGTCTATCAGTAGATACGGTTTGTCAATATTTAGTTGAAATGAGGCTATTAGATCAGCATACGCGTCCCCGCCGAGAAACCCAGCTATCATGGGCATCCCTATAAAAAGTTTGTCTCCCACCCTATCGACGACTACATCGTTTGTGGCTGGCCTAAACGGGTACTCTGCCAAGCCCTTCAAGTCTAGGTTGAAGAAAAAAGACTCCATTACGCTGTTGCCGCCGACTAGGATCAGGTTGGTTGAGTGGTTGTTTGATATCTCATAGACTACGGATCTAAGCCTTGAGTATATTTCGTCTTTAACCCGCTTGTCCTCGAGGGCTCTCGCCAACCTGGATATAATGTCGAGGCCGAAGTCCGATAGAGGTGTGAACACGCTGTCCTCAAACAAGACATCGCCTCTTGGGCTTACGACTTGGTAAGCGATTTTAGTCGTTCCTAAATCTAGCAATAGTACCCTAGCATCCACGCCGACATCAATTTTGCGATCAAACAACTCCAGCACGCCCCTATCTTGAGTGCCGATTAAAGGGTTGATTTTCCTCGGGTTAACGAGTAACGTGTTCAACCTAACAGGTTTGGGTAAGCCTGGTAAGAGCTCTACCCTTAGATCACCTAGGATTCCGGTTTGACATGCCAGCCTCAATGAACCAGTGTATCCGAGAAGCCTCTCGTACTTCGTGGGGGGTGTTACAGGGCCTTCTCTAATTTTAACTCTACATAGCCCACAGATGCCTTGCCCGCCACATGGTAGTGATATGAGGTTATGTCTAGCCAGCACTACCCCGAGATTATCGCCTATGCGAGCTGTGAGGACGAGTCTTTCTCCAACTGATACTTTTACTTCACTCATCCCGGATACCCATTAAGCTATCAACCAGTTTGACGGCTTCAATAGCATTCGGTGCCCACCCATCTGCCCCGATCTCCCGAGCGAATTCCGATGTAGTTGCCGCCCCTCCTATTATTATCTTTAAGCTCCTCCTCAACCCCTTTCTCTCCAGTTCGTCTATCACCGTCTTCATATACCTTGCTGTTGTAGTCAGCAAAGCACTCATACCAACTATATCTGGGTGGTATTTCTCAACGGCCTCCACGAATTTCTCAGCTGGGACATCTACGCCTAGGTCTATTACCTCGTGCCCCGCAGCCTGCAACATTATGGCCACTAGCGTCTTGCCTATATCGTGAACGTCTCCTTTAACTGTCCCGATCACGATTCTAGCTCTCCTTGTCGTCTTCAAGCGTGAAGCCTCCTCTTTTAACCTGGGTTCAAGTATCTTCATTGCCTCCTTGAAGATGCTGGCTGCTTCTATGAGCTCGGCTATGAAATAGTCGCCGTTTTCGTAAAGTCTCCCGATCTCCTCCATAGCTTTACTCAGTGACCCAAGCACTATCTCAGAGGCGGGGACGCCGGATTCGAGAGCTGATTTAACGCTTTCCAAGACGCAATTCCTTTCAAGGTTTACAAGGCATATCCTCGCTTTTTCCAGAGCCAACAAACTACCCCGTGGACCATATTGTTAATTACACCAGTCATGAAATATCTATTAAGCGTTAGGGGTGTTTTTCAATGAAGACGAGCCATGTAGGAAGCTTCCCGCTGGAGTTTGCCATGGAGAACGTGAGGCGTATTGCCGTAGACCTGCGTGAAATAGGGCTGGACGTACCGCCGTACCCTCAATTAAGGAATTTTGTCGACATTTACATGGAGCCCTTGGTAAGGAGGAATCTTGTATCCATTAAGAATGGGGAGTACCATATTACAACTTGGCCTTCCAACGTAGACTTCTTTTTCGACGACAATATCGTTGAAGCTGAGTTTTTCTCGGGCTATGCGAAGACACTCGGCTTCAAGTGGTTGCGAGCACCTGTGACAGGTCCATTCACGCTCTCCAGCAAGATATATCTGAGAGAGGGGGGTGGTCTAGAGGCGACTGGAGTCTCAGATGTGGTGTTTGTCAAGCTTATGGCCAAATACGTTAACAGTGTACTGAAGTATATGGAGAAGCTCGGCTACAACTACCTGTTCATAGATGAGCCGATCCTCGGCGTTCTAGTAGGCTCTAAGAGACTTTTATTTAATTGGAGCGAGAAAGATGTGGAGGAAGTCCTGGAAACTGTTTTCACGGATATAGGAGGCCTACATGGGATACATGTGTGCGGGAGGATAAGCCGGAAGCTATTCGATATGCTTGCCGAGTCACCCTCACTCCAAATATTGAATTTCGAGTTCCATGACTCACCTGAAAACATCAACGTTATCGATCCTGGAAAGCTCTCTTCGACAAACAAGCTTCTAGCCCCAGGCGTAGCTAGCAGTAAAAACCCTCTTGTCGAAGACTTAAACGAGGTGAGGAGGCTCCTTCAGACGTTGATTGAGAAGACGAAAGGCAGAGTAGACCTTGTCTCCGCCGACTGCGGCTTCGGCGGGCTGGCGACAAAATCTGGATCTCGCCTGGAAGCGTACGAGATCGCTTTAAAAAAACTATACGTGATTAAAAAAGCTGTCTCAGAGATCGAAAACCCTCCTTAAGGGTAGGATTTCCTAGTTTATTTAAGGATCTGACCTCTCCTTCACCCTGAAGGGCGAAAGTTTCCACAATGCAGAGGGGTTTGGGATTACATCCCCTTCGTGGGTTCAATCCCGTACTGGGTCTCCAGCCTATTACCCCTATCCCAAACTGGACTCGAGGCCATGGAGAAGTCGCTTATCATCGCCAGCGACCCAAAGAATTTAACACCTACCACCAGGATTAATTACAATGGGGATTCATCGGCTTTTATATTTCATTCCCGCCTTGAAAGATGAGGTTTTTAGTTGTAAAGCATTATCTACCTTAAACGCTTTAACCCTGGTTTTGCCTTCACACTCTCCAAAACTTGGTTTTAGAGTTAAAACAGGGTTCACAGGCCGAGGTTTATAAGTCTCTCCAAGCTCTAGATTATATTCTAGAGCCGCCGTAGCTCAGCCCGGTGGAGCGCCGGCCTTGTAAGCCCGTGGATTTAAGGCCCGGTGAGCCGGTGGTCGCGGGTTCAAGTCCCGCCGGCGGCTCTCATGCTGGGTGTCCTCTATGGATATTGAATGGAGATATATTGGCGGAGATAAGGTTTCCGCGGTGGGGCTTGGTACTTGGGCTATAAGAGATTACGACACTGCTTTCAAAGCTTACCTTTATGCCCTTAACAATGGGATCAACAATATCGACACTGCTGAGATGTATGATAACGGTGGGGCAGAAGTCTTCGTGGGGAGACTCGTCAAAGCCGTAGGGAGAGACAACATCTTTATAACCACCAAGATGCTACCTGAGAGGTTGACCAACAAGGATCACGTTCTCAAGGCCGCTAGAGCAGCTTTAAAAAGGATCGGCGTCTCCCACGTTGACTTATACTTAATCCACTGGCCAAACCCCTCGTTGAGTATAGGAGAGCAGGTTCGAAACTTCGAGATAGTGGCTAAGGAGGGTTTAACGCGTTATATTGGTGTGAGTAATTTTAACCTGAGGGAGCTCGAGGAGGCACAGCACGCGGTCACACGAGAAAAAATCGTGGTTGACCAGGTTCACTATAGCCTCCTCCATAAGAGAGAGGTGGAAGAAGAGCTACTACCCTACTGCAAGGCGAACAATATAGTCATACAGGCTTACACTCCGCTGGAGAGAGGGGCTGTTGTAAGACACCCTATTGTTCAGCGTGTAGCGGAGAAATATGGTAAAACACCAGTCCAGGTAGCGTTGAACTATCTGATAAGCCAAGACAACGTTGTGCCTATACCTAAAGCTGAGAGAGTTGAACATGTTAAGGAGATCATCGGTTCAATGGGCTGGAGGATGAGCGACGAGGACTTAAACGAGCTAAAGAGGATTTAAGAGATATCCGCATGGAAGAGGTTTACCTAGTCTTCCATCATCCCTCTAGGTTTATCCTAGAGAAAGCTTCCACCCGCTAAAGGTTTTGGAGGTCAGGCTGGATACATAGTAAGTTGTTGTTAAATGAGTGTCGGTTTCGGCGAGCAATATGTGCCCGCTCGACTTTGCGGATCTTGTAGAAAACGAGTGAAGCAGATGACCTCACTATGATTGACGAAACTATCCCCCAACACAACTTTCATTCATAGCATTGTTGAATCACGTGGGATAATGACAGGATGTGTGCTTCCGGTCTTGCCTACAGTGACACATCTTTTTAAAAAGAAATCAAGAGGAGTTTAACCTGCCAGCATCGTAGGCGAGCGCGATAAGAAGGCTTAGCAGTGAGATAAGTTCTGGTATAGCGGCGCCTCTAGGCTCGGATAGAGCGAAGTGGAGGCTCCAAGGGATGAAATTGAGCAACCCTAAAGCAGCAATAGCGTAGCCCACAATAGTGTGCTCAGCCACGTGGAGAACCATGTAGGATATCCCTAGCAGGAAGAACACCAGCGATACATAGAAGTGGAGTCGCCCGTAATCCTCTGGATAAACCCCAATTAGGGTTAGGAAATACCCGGCTAACCCTAAGGTAAGCCTGTACTCAAACCCCAGCTCCCGGAAGACCAGTGTGCTGTACAATATCAGAAGGCACCCGGTTGAGGAGACAAGCCCGTTGAACACAACCGAGATTAAACCGTTCCTAACCCTACCCAGGTCGCTGAACGCGTTTTCCACAATGTTGAACCAGCTTGTAGCAGAGGAGAGTACGAGGAGGGTTATTAGGGAAGCCAGGTAAGGTAATGTGAGCAGTAGCCTCTTATAAGACATACCCATCCCGGGAAACTTATATCTGTGGTTAATATAAACGTTGTAGAAGGCGACCGCGCTGTGGATAATGTTTTGCTCGAACTCCTGCTAGTCCTCCTCACCGGTTTCCTGCCTGTAGCGGAGATTAGAGGCGCTATACCATTAGCATACTACTTCTTCAGAGCAAACCCTTTCCTTTACGTCGCCGGATTAGCAACTGGTTTAGCTGGGAACCTAGTTGTGGCGCCTGTTGCCCTTTATCTACTGAGGTTTATTGAGAGGGTAATACTCGACGATAACGGAAGATTATCTTCCCTGAGGAAGATATATGTTAAAATCGTCGACTACGCTAGGAGAAAAGCTGCTGGCCACGAGAAAATGGAGTTCGCCGGGCTACTCGTCTTCGTTGCGATACCTCTACCCGGGACAGGTGCCTGGACTGGAGCTCTCGTAGCGCATGTCTTGGGGATGAGGCCTAAAGATAGTATTCTCAGCATTAACCTCGGCGTCTTGGGGGCTTTCATAATCGTGTTGCTCGTGGTTGAAGCAGGTGCTACAGTACTTAAAATGATTTTCGGGGTTTAAGAGGAATGGGCTACCTGACTACCCGCATCTTGATCTTGTTGAGCCATTCGACACTAGCTTTCTCGGATACCCTCCTAGTAAGCTGGATGGCGTAGGCTAGGTCGTTTAAGTCGATTACTTCTGTTGGTGAATGTATGTATCTCGCTGGTACAGATAATACCCCGGAGGGGACCCCCTCCCTGTTGAGGGCTATTATCGACGCATCAGTGGTACCGGCAGGCGTAACCTCCAGCTGGTAGGGTATCTTCTCCTCCTCGGCTACTTTGACCATGAAGTTCAGTATCTCCGGGTGGGTGATTAAGCCGGAGGCGTTTCTCCCATCAGCGATTTTGATAGCGGGGCCCTTGCCCAACCGTGTGAATTGCTCGCTCTTCGCTACTCCGGGGAAGTCGCTTGCAATAGTGACGTCTAATGCTATAGCGGCATTGGGGGATATGGCGAACGCGGCTGTCCTAGCACCCTTTAAACCGACCTCCTCCTGGACTGTCGCGACAGCGTAGATATCTGCCTCATTGTTTTCGATAAGCTGGAACGCCTTTATCATGACGGCCAGGCCTGACCTGTCGTCGAATGCTTTACCCGTAACCCTATCCCCGAGCATTCTCTCTATACTTCTGTCGAAGACAGCTACATCGCCGACCCTAACACCTATCTTCTCGACCTCCTCGCGGGATGAGGCACCTATGTCCACAAACAACTCCTTCATCTCGGGTATCTTCTGGGCCTCCTCCGGCTTCACAACGTGAGGCGGCTTCAACCCTATAACACCCTTAACCACTTTACCGCTTCTAGTTACAATTACGACGCGCTGGTGTAGGAGCGTTCTCTCCAGCACTCCACCGATCGGGATAACCCTTAGGAAACCGTCGTCTTCGATGTAGGAGACAAAGAGGCCTATCTCATCCATGTGCGCAGCAAGCATTAGGCTGGCCCCACCCCTACTACCCTTCTTCAACGCTATTACATTTCCGAGGGAGTCGATCCATATTTTATCAGCAAATTTCTCCAGCTCGCCTACCACAATATCGTGCATCAAGTACTCGAAGCCGCTTGGCGCGTGAACGCTTGTCAACTTACCTAGTAGAGCATAAGCCTCCTCCTTCAGCTTATTAAACTCCGTCATCTAGGCCACCAAGTTGTTTAAACATGGCTTGAAAATATAAGCTCTAGTACTCGCCCAGCGTTTCCCATCGAAGGGTGCTTGAAGGTGTTTTTGAATGTTTAAATTTGCGTTAGAGGGGTTGCCAGCGCCACAAGCATTTCATGGATGCTTGTAGAGCTTAACGCCACAGTGTCCCCCCAATGCTTTATCGCAGAGCATCCTGCACACATGAATTCGGTCATGCTATTGTTTGTAGAAGCATTTTATAAACTTGGGCTTAATGTTAGCATGCTGCCCTGTGAGGAGTCAATAGCCTACCGCAATCTCTCCCCGAAGACGGTGGCTCGAGACACAGGGTCCCTGGAGAGGCCCCGGGCGCCTCGAGGCAGATGCGGACTCAAGAAGCAAGTGGAAAAAGTGGTGAGGCGTTGAAAATAAAAACATGCAAACCTAATATGAGAGCCGGAGCCTACCCAGCTTACATACCCCTACCTAGACCTATGCAACTCGATGAGCCTAGCTATTTTGAAGGGCGCGTCGAGTGAGGAGACTAGAACGGTGTTGACCCCCTCCTTGTTGAGGATCCTCGAGTAATTCAACTGATTCCGTAATATCCCATACGTTTTCAACGTGTAGAGCCCGCGAGCCCAAACGGGTAGACCTACCATATCGTAGGATGTTATAATCGGGTTAACGATGTAGACTATGTTCCTCAACCCGATGAGCTCTTTCGAGATCTTGATAAGGGCTTCCAGGTAGTCCTGGGAGTCTATGACTGTTATTATGATAACTATATTTCTCTCTCTCCTCAAAGTCCTTAGAAGAAACTTGTAGGCGGACATCAGGCCTTCAACTCTGTCACCTGGAGCTATCTCCTCGAAGTTCACGCTCGAAATATTCTCAATCGATACTCTAAACCCCCTAGCGGCCCTCATGAGGCTTGGCGTACCGTACATCTCTGAACCACCGAATATTATAAGCTGGAAGTTGTCGCCTCTCTGCGAGAGGTACGCGATGATAGCGGTAACCGCTCGAGCCATATGCTCGAAAACAGTCCTGGCGTAGGGTCCGGAGAGCATTACATGAGACGAGTCCAACAGTATGTAAACGTTCTGTTGAGCCTCACGCTCCGTTAGTTTAACGATGAGCTTATTGAATTTCACGCTTTTCCTCCACTCAACCCTCTTAAGCTCGTCGCCAGGCCTGTACTCCCTCATGCTGTGAAACTCTATACCTGTCCCAGAGGCCCTTGAACGAGATAGGCCGAGCGACCTCGCATAAACCATCAATCTCCTTAACACCGCTACCGAGTAAGACGGAGGTATCTTGACGTAGGCTATGGAGCCCGTCTTGAACGTTCTCGTCCTATAAAGACCGAAGATATCCCTAGCCTGGATCTCCACAGGCCCTATCCTGTGCCTACCCACTCTACCACTGCATATCAATCTAATGATGGTTTCCGACCTAGCTGGAAGTATGATAAACCCTCTAGTAGCCCCCTTAGAGAACTTTATGAAGGGGGAGTGTCTTAGATTGTACTCGACGAAACCCAGGGGTATTATACCACGGTTCCTGAGAACAACCCTAACCTCAAACTCCCCACCGTCTAGAGGGGGGTCGTGCTCAAACTCGACTTCCAGATCCCTTAGGCTAGCCGCCATGTACGAGACGTAGGCCCTCATACCCAATATTAGCGAGAGTGTTACGAGCCCTATCGTTATCAATTGAATTCTCGATGAGAGGAATCCGGTTAACAGTATGAAGAATATGACTATTGCGGTCAGTCTAGTTCTATGAGTCGCGTATACAACAGATTCCTCAGCCAATTTCAACTCCTCGCAAGCTTCTCGACTATCTCAACCCTCATTAAACTCACGCCTACCTTCGACAACACCTCCTCACTTTCCCGGACGTATTTGGTTACAACTCTACTCCACGATAAAACAATTGGAGTTCTCCTCAAGCCAACAGCCTTGTCGTAGAGTTTATTCATCGACTCGAGGTATCTCCTCGCTTTCTCCTCTCCGAGGAGGAGAGAGAGTCTTCTCTCAAGCTCCTCGTCCCTTAAGCTTAAGCCATAAACACTCTGCATGACTGAGTCAACTATCGCGTATAATGACTTAAAGTCCTCTCTTCCGAGTTTTAGTTTACCCTTCTCGATCTCCTCCAATATGTTCTCAGCGTAAGCTACTTCAACAAGCTTCTCCTCGCTCATAGGTTTGTCGGAAACAAAAACCTCCTGGCGAGAGACGTAGACGAAGGCTAATACTGCGAATAGTAGAGCTAGGGTTGATGTTACAAGATGGTTTCCAAGTATCTCAGCGAAAACCTTGTTGGAATAGTCTATTAGTGGGGGTAGCCACGTTGACGGGTGTATTAGATTTGCTATTATCATGCCCAGGAGAGATGGGAATGAAACGTAGAGGGGTGTTATGGAAGCCAGGTTGTTCTTTAGATCAGTTAAGGGTATAGGGGTATATCTGCTCCCGTCGAATATAATCGTACAACCCCCCTCACCGCATATACTCTGAAACAAGGTGAGCGCGAAGCTTCTATACGTCTCGTTTCTATCTATCACCTGATTTAATAAAATGGAGCCGTCAGAGAGGACGTATGCTACAACCTCCTTGGCCTGCCCCCCGAATGTTGTATTCGAGTAGGCTATCACGCCCGACGGATATTTTTTGGTGTCCACCGTGTATTCTCCGAATATCGTGTAGGAGCCCCCGTGAATTATAATGTATGACGCTATGTCCAAGTACAGGCTATACCTCGTGTTATTAACGTAGAAGACTGAGAGCGGGTAAGCTGGGAGGTACTCCCCTTTCTCCGGTACATACACTACTACGCCGAGGCCCTTGCCACGCGTGTAGGTTACTATCGTTGGTATTTCAAGTTGCGCCCCAATGGCTTTAAGCAAGTTGTTTGAGGTACTGTTCTCATCCGCTATAAGGAACAATGGATGAGCGCATCTAGCAAGATATGAGGCTATCCTGCTAGAATCGCTAGTCGTGTAAGGTATTTCAGGTGATATCACTACGAACAAGCATTTATCCGAGGTGCGAATACTATCTAGTTCATTTAGATTTGTGATGACGTAGACACTACCGTATTTTTCCCTGAGCAATTCAACCAGGCTTGAAGTCCCTATCTCCCCCATATTGAATGGTGAGGCGCCTATGGAAACGGGTACTCCAACACCGCCTTTCTCGGCTAGCGCTATCAATCCAACTGCGAGAAGCGTCAACACAAGGAATATTGATAGGAAAGCTTTCTCCCTAACTCTTTCCTCCTTCAACTCCAGCGCCCTTCTCCACAGCGTAAACGTAGGCTGAAAGCCTAAGAACGTAAAGGCTACTCGAGAGGAGAGTGAAGCCTATTAAAGCGCTTAACAAGCTTGTAGCGACAAAGCCAGCCTGCATATATCCTATACTCCACAAGAGTGCCAGTATCGACGCTGAAAGTAGGATAACGCCTATAACAAGGTAGATGAGAAACCTTATCACACGGCTCAAGGCACAGCACCCATTATCTTAGGTATGAACTCGATTAAGCTATAAAAGGTAGTGTAGTAGCTACTGTACGCTGACATAACACTCAGGGACCAGCTGTTGAAATCTGGGTGTAGTAGCGAAGACCAAATATCGCCACACGCCTTGTACTCGTAGTAGACTCCGCCAAAGTAGGTTAAGGTCAGTAGGATAGTGGAGGCCAACAGCATTTGTAGTGGTGTATTAGTGAGAGCGGAGTCAACCCTCCTCATAATAATAGTAAGCAGAACCCAGGCGAAAAGGGCTAGGATAACGCTTGAAACCATAGTGGAGTAGCCACCGAGGAAAACCATCCACCCCGCAACTAGAGGCCCCCATAACTCGTACAGAGGCTGGTAGATTAAAGGAGCGAAAACACTGGCGATAATCATGCCCTTCAACGTGTTTAGCGTAGGTGTGTGGAACACGTTAATCGAGGCCTCGTCGAGGAGGACAGTGCGGGCCAGTATCGCATTCGGTTTAATATAGAAAAAGGCTATTGTAAACAATTCCCTCACACTGTAGATCGATATAGCGAGCACCGCAACCAACATTAATAGTTTGAACAAGTACGTGGAAGACAGCAAGACGCTGAAACCGCTGGTGCTAGAGGAAATAATTGCCTCGTAGAAGAGAACCCATAGCCTTGATACCAGAAAGGCGATACCTGCCACACCAACTACGAAAACCAGGATCTGGAGAATAGCAGTGTAGTTGCCTCCCGGTCTATGCTTCAACCACCCATACTGGTTGACATTGTAGTTTGACACAAAGTTGTCTAGGAATAAGAGTAGGAAATAACCTGCTAGAGCCGGTATTAGTAGAGATGGGTTTGAGCCGGTTGGCAGAAGAGCCAGGAGTATCACTGTCACGCCGTAGAATTGCGGGGATGCTGTTATAACGGTTGCCGCGAGTAAGCCCCAAGCAACGATGGTGAGAGCCATGTTCACTATATCAAGGCCTGCTATCCTAATTGAGAGGAGATTGTAGTTGACTATTACAACGTAGTAAACTAGGAAAAGAGTCACCACTCTAGGTATGATTGCCCGGAGTAACGACTTATAGTTTACCACTTAACTCACCATACAATCTGCGCGCCTCATCGTCCAGCTCCCTCCTGGAGTCCCCGGCGAAACGCCT
>WYEE01000032.1 GCA_009904025.1 Thermogladius sp.
TTTAACATGGGCCTGAGATTCATCGAGGAGACGCTGAGAGCCCTGGGTGGCGGGAAATGAGGGTAGTTGTGATCGGGCAGGGGATGGCGGCCTCACACCTTGAAGTAGGACTAGAGAGGTTGAAGAGAAACGAGATACCTGACTACGGCGTTCCGTTGAGGGACTGGATCCCGGTTAAGTACAATGAGATAGAGATCGTCGCCGCATACGATGTGGACGAGAGGAAGATTGGTAAATCAGCTTACGAGCTAGCCCGCGAGTACTTCAACTCCTCAGCTTTACCCGGTTCGCTCAAGGAGATACAGGTCAGGAGGGGTATTCACCTCGGCAGCTTGAAGGGGCTCCCGTTTAAAGCACGGGGTCTAGAGGAGAAGCTCGGCTTGGAGAAAGCTATTGAGGTTCTAGTAGATGAGTGGAGGAGTTTCAGGGCAGACGTGTTCGTGAACATTATGACTACAGAGCCGGTTGAGCCGGTTGGAGATGTAAATGAGCTTGAGACGAGAGTTAGAGAAGGATATCTCACAGCCTCCCAAGCCTACGCTTACGCAGTCGCATTGTATGCGAGGAAAGTGAAACCAGCTGTCTTCATAAACGCGATACCATCCCCAATAGCCTCAGACCAGGCTTTCATAGACTTGTATAAGAACAGTAATGCGATTGTCTTCGGGGACGACGCGGCGACAGGTGCGACACCTCTTACAGCAGACCTCTTGGAGCACCTCTACCAGAGGAACAGGAGAGTTCTAGACATAGCACAATTCAATATCGGCGGCAACACGGATTTCCTCGCTTTAACAGAGCCTGAGAGAAATATCATGAAGAAGAAGACTAAGAGCAGCATGGTATCCGATATCTTAGGCTACGAGGCCCCTAACTACATTAGGCCCACGGGCTACCTGGAGCCGATAGGGGATAAGAAGTTTGTCGCGATGATAATAGAGTACATGAGCTTCGGAGATTTCAAGGACGAGATATACGTGATCATGAGAGTAAACGATAAACCAGCTATAACAGGCGTTCTAATAGACCTTATAAGGCTTGGGAAGATGGCTTTGGAAAAGAAGACATATGGGACTGTCTACGAGGTCAACGCCTTCTACACTAAGAGGCCAGGGCCGCCTGGCGTTAAAGCGATCTCCAAGGTGAAGGCCTTCTACACGCTATTGGATTGGTTAGGGATAAAAGACCCGAGGGATATCAGGTCTGAGACAAGGTAGGGTGTTAGAGTTGAGGCTTGTCCTAATAGGTCCTCCTGGCGCCGGTAAAGGAACATACTCGGGGTATTTCACGAAGAAGTACTGTATACCCCACATAAGCACAGGCGACATTTTCAGGGCTGAAGTCTCTAAGGGCACTGAACTAGGGTTGAAAGTGAAAGAGTACTTGGATAGAGGCGAGCTTGTCCCAGACGAAATAGTCGTGGAGGTGGTTAGAAGGAGGTTATCTGAGCCTGACACTAGGAGGGGCTTCATACTAGATGGTTTCCCGAGGACTATAAAACAAGCGCAGGAGCTCGAGAAGACGACGACGATAGATGCTGCGGTACACATCTACATCCCGGAGGATGAGGCTGTTAGGAGACTCAGCAACAGATACGTCTGCCCAGTATGTGGGAGAGTGTACAATCTAACATTCAACCCGCCCAAGAACGATTTAACCTGCGATGCGGATGGGGCTAAGCTTGTTAGAAGAAGCGATGACGAGCCCGAGGTCATTAGGAGGAGATACCAGGTCTACTACCAGACTTTCACACCGATCATAGAATACTATAGGGAGAAGAGGTTACTCATAGAGATCGACAACACTATCGGCAGCGATAAAGGCATTCCCCTGCTAGAGAAAATCCTCCTCGAGAAAAACATCATTAGGATTGAGCCATGCGTTAAGTAGAGTGGATGTAAGAGTTGATACTAAGGCTGGTGTACTTCGAGCCTAAACCACTTTCAACAATAGAGATCCCTCTTAAGGATCTTCACTCTTTCCTATCGACAGGTGGGGCTGAAAACAAGGTTGTAGTGGAAGAATTCAGGGTAGGTTTCAAAGGGTTGGTTCTTCAACCTGTAGGTAGCGAGGAGGTTACCTTAGTAGGGCAAGGTAGCAAGGTGAGATTAAGGGAGCCTGGCTTAAAATATTGCCTATGGCACTCAGGCGGCTTGTCTGAGAGAGATAACCCGTTGGAGAGGAGGTACTGTACCCAGCCTGTCCAGTCATCCCAGGGTTTTTGTCCAAGACACATTAAGACTCCCAGGGCAATTTACACACTCTGTTTTACGACGGGTGGAGAAGGTAGTTTAGAATACTGTAAGATGCTAGACAGCACTCTAGCCGGCGAGGGAGGTTACGTTGTTTATATAGTTGCTTTCCACGGGAGAATTAAAGTCGGGTCAACTAGGTATTGGCGGTTCAACGAGAGGCTTGCCGAGCAACCACATTCACTGGGCTCTATTGTTTTCGAGACGAATAGCTCGCACCAGGCGAGGAGCGTGGAGTTGAAGATAAGCAGGATTGGCGGCTTCGTAGAACACTTGAAAGCCGATTTCAGGGATCTGTTGAATCCCCCTATCATCCAAGATGCGAACACCCTGCTCATCAATGCTAAAAAGCTTAGGAGGGCTGGGTTTGACTTAAAGCCCATTAAACCTCTGAGAGTGGAGCCGGATGAGAAGGACGTTTTCAAAAATACCGTGGAGAGAAGAGTTAGTGATGTGATCGATGTTACCCTAGAGCTGGTGGGATACTACTCAGGCTATATCCTCCTATATAATCCAGGACAAGCCGTCTATGTAGCTGTAAAAGCGAGCCAACTCCTCCAAACTGATAGTGTCACGGTGGTTGATTGAAGAGAGCGCTGGAAGACGCTATTAAGTTACTAGATATTTTAATAGGGGATAGAGAATCCTATTTCAGCGGAGACTATTTGAATAGCGAGGGAAGGAAGCTCTTCGAGGAAGCTGCTAGAAGCATTTTAAGAGAGGCCCCGTACTTAAGGAGGAGGATTAGTAGGGTTCGCAGGAAAGGGGATTACAACACAATTCTATCCTTGAGGGAGGATCTGGCAATCCTCTTGCTTAAAGGTGGTCAAGAGGGATAATGCCGGGAATTAGCGAGCTTGGGCTTCATCTTCTGCGGAGTGAGGGCAGGCAGTTACCACAGAAACTGTATATGTCGGTGTGGTTCAGGTAAGAGTAGCAGTTAGGGGAGTTGTTTCTCAAAGGTATCATATAATCGTTTGGAAGCTTCCCGTAATGTATTTCGATCTCATCTATCTCGCCGGACAGGTATTTTATTACGGAGACTAGGGATGCTATCTCCTTTTTATCCCTACCATAAACCATTGCTATGAGCTCATTATCGTTTACAACCATCACCCCGAGAACGCGATTACAGTTCAACATTATTCTCAGCAAAACCTCTCTTCTACCCCCTTTTATTCTCAACAATGCTGCGTTATTTCCCAGGAGAGCGGCTGAGAACAAGGGTTTGAAAACAAGCTGTTCTCTTGACATCAACCTCTTAAGTCTGTTCCTAATTGATGTAGGGCTTAAACCGGTTACCTTCGAGATGGCTGAAATATTGGGTCTAGCATTCTCAATCAGGGAGGCGACGAGTCTTCTATCATCTTGGTTCAAGCTTTGCTCCATTACAATTATCCCGAATTGTAATGTTGGCTAAAGTGTTTTATATACTTGATATGGCATTTAGAAGACCTAGTGAAGGGTCTGCGTAGATGGGTGTACGGCAAGCCTACTCCATGCTAGTAGAGTCGGGTTACCTTATTGAGAAAGAGCGCGAGGTAAAGCTTATTCTCGCAGCTCTTATCGCCCGCGGCCACGTCTTGATAGAGGGTGTGCCTGGTGTGGCCAAAACCACGATAGCCAAGTCTATTGCGAGATCTCTATCCCTTGAATTCAAGAGAGTTCAGATGACACCTGACCTGCTTCCGATGGATATCATAGGTTACAAGATATTTGATCAGAAGACCGGTGAGTTCAAGTTTGTTAAAGGGCCCATCTTCACAAACATACTTTTGGCGGACGAGATCAACAGGGCTTCGCCTAGGACTCAATCCGCACTTCTTGAAGCCATGCAGGAGAGGCAGGTTACAGTTGAGGGAGAAACCTTCAGGCTAGATGAGCCCTTCATGGTTTTAGCGACTCAAAACCCCGTGGAAATGGAAGGTGTTTTCCCTCTACCAGAGGCGCAACTGGACAGGTTTCTAATTAAGGTTGAGACAGGTTATCCAACTACTAAAGGGTTTACAGCCATGCTTAAGAGGATAGACGAGATAGAGGCATGGGTTGAATCGATTAAACCCGTCGTATCCAGGGAAGATGTTTTAAACGAGATCAAAAACGTCAGGGATGTTAGAGTCGATGAAGTTATCTACCAGTATATTGCGACACTAGTTGAGGAGACCAGGAGACACAGCGCCGTGAGGTTAGGGGCTTCACCCAGATCAGGCATCGCGGTCTTGAGGATGGCTAAGGCCGTGGCTTACCTAGATGGGAGAAACTATGTTATACCCGACGACGTGAAACAAGTTCTAGTACCAACCCTTTCTCACAGGCTGATTTTGAACCCGGAGTTTGAAATCGAGGGTGTTTCAGCGAGTAGAATAATAGAGGAGATCATGAGTAAAGTGCCGGTGCCTAAGCCTTGACCAGGTTGGGCACAGTTATACTAATTTTGCTAGCAGTAGTGGTAGGCGTATGGGGTAACATTGCTTTCACACAGCAACTTGAATCCTACAGGCATACCCCCGGATTCTCAGGCTACAGTCTAAGCGATTGGCAGGAAATTTTAAACGCCTTGACAAAAGGCAATTTGACTCCTAGTGAAGCACAGATGGCAGCCTCGCTAATAGGCTCATTGGCCAACCAGTCTTCTCAAAGCCAGCCCAACGGCTCGGCATCAAACGCGTCGTTGAACGCGTTGTATGAATATTTCACTTTGTCCTCTGGGAATTTCAGTGAAACCGATATTATGAACGCGATATCTCTCCTAAACAACTCTAACATTAGGGATCTATTATACTCGATGTTTACTGGGAGAAACGTGTCCAGCAGCGACATTATGCAAGCCCTCAACCTGTTAAACAATATGTGGCGTGGAGGAGAGATTTCCACGACAGATTACATGCTGGCGTTGAAGCTTCTATCCATATTGGCGCAGTCCCAGGGTTACACGGATTTATCGGGGCGCCTGGACTATGAGTCTATGAAGGCAGCAGCCAGTTTAATGAATAATCTCACAAACATTCTCCCAAACCTTATACCATACACATCGCAAAACTATCCGGCTCCCACCGGAGTAGGACTGGGGGCACCCCCTCAACTATTCCTCCCATCTCTCAAGTATTTATCGGTACCGCAAGGTCTACAGAGAACCATTGTGACGCCCCTGGTAGTGGCGGCCGTCATCCTGCTCTTCTTGCTGGCCCCTAGGGTTGCTGTGAAAGCGAGGTCTCTCAACCCTCTTGCCTATAAGAGGCTGGAGAGGCTTCTCGCCGAGGCTGGGAGGTGGGGTGAGGCTGTCAGGCTGTACTGGAGAGCTGTTTCGAGAGTGGAGTCTTCAACCGGGAGGAGAATGCTTCCAAGCGAGACACACCGGGAATATTACAATGCAGTAGAGGCCTCTATGGGCTCCTCCTCTGCTTTGTTCAAGAGGCTAACTGAGATATATGAGGCTAGGCGTTTCGCCGGGGACTCCAGGAGGGAGCTGGACGATGAGGCGCGCAGATTGTATGGTGAGTTAAGTGGTAAACTATAAGTCGTTACTCCGGGCAATCATACCTAGAGTGGTGACTCTT
>WYEE01000017.1 GCA_009904025.1 Thermogladius sp.
GGTACATGAGGCCTAGGCCGGGTAAAGCTAGGATGTACCCTGAGACGGATATACCACCAATATTGATCACTAATGAATTGATAGAGTCGGCTAGGAGGCTTGTCCCCGAGTCTTTTGATGTCAAATTAAAGAGGCTAACAAGTGAACACGGCTTGAGCAGAGACCTAGCGTTAAACCTGATCAACGATATAAGGCTAGACCTCTACGAGAAGCTTGTTGAAAAGTGGAGGGGGAAGATCCCTCCCGTGGTGGTCGCTTCCACTTTAGTCAACACACTTAGAATGCTTGAAAACGAGGGGGTTCACGTGGAGAATATCGAGGATGAACACATAGAAACAGTGATCGAGTATGTGGCTGAGGGCAGGCTAGCTAAGGAGGCTATCCCAGATGTTCTCAGGAAAATCGCTGAGAGGCCTACAAGCAAAGTCGAGGAGATACTGGAGGAGATGGGTTTGAGGAAGGTCTCAGAGAGCGAGGTGGTAGACGTTGTTAATAAGGTGATCGAAGAGAACCTTGAAAAATTGAAATCAAAGCCTGGTAAGGCTTTTAACATAGTGATGAGCGAGGCTATGAGGATATTGAGAGGTAGAGTAGATGGGTCGCTCGTGGCAGATATCGTTAAAAAGAAGCTAAGGGAATTAAACATTACGTGATAAGCAGATGCAGCGATGAGGAGTACTCCCGTCTATGACTCAATGATTTGAAGGCATTTGGCCGAGCGATATGATTAAGCGTGATGAAGTCCAATAATATGATCGATGATCTAACACGAGCGTGCTGAAGGGCGATGAAGAACCTTGGCCGCTGTAGAAAAACGGATGATCATAATGGTAGCCTCAGAGCCTCATCCAAATCTCTCGAAGATTACGCAGGCCATAACTTCAACACCACCCCTTCATATCTTGCGGAAACACTCTTCCCGAACACCCCCGAGCTAGGGGTATCCGGGAGGTGTTAAGATGGGTGAAAGGGATGTACTCTACAAGACCTTAGAGGAGGTATCCTATCTCTCCATAAGAGCGGAGTCGCTGAAGGAGATAAGCCGGATCGTTGGCGTCCCATATGACAAATTGGCTAAGATCGTGAGACGGGGGATAAGATCAGGACTATTACACGAATACTACCATGCTGGTATACACAAGCTGGGGAGAATAGAGTTCCACGTGATAGGTATGTCGCAGAAAATCCCTCAAAGACTCTGTTTAGGTGGTCTCCAGCCAAAGATCGTATACTCCTCTTTTACATCAAAACCTGTCCTACTTGTTTACAAGGAGGCAGGGGAGGTCGGTGAGAGTAGATATGAGTACATATGTAAGAGCCTTTTCCGAGGTTTAATTAGGGATGTTGTTGTACCTGTCGAGAAGAACGGTTCGCTGGAATTCATTAGGTTCGATGAGATCGTTGGAGAAAACTCACCTGTAAATCTGGATTTCATCGATGAGATAACTCTTTTAACCATTTTCAAATACTATAATCCTCCTTCAAACCCCTTAGACTTGGCGGAATTGTACAGGTTAGTCGGCCTCGGGGTATCCTATGGAAGCTTCATAAACCATTATTACAGACATATCCGCGGCAAGCTGGTTAAGAAGCGCCTAGTTTTAAGGAGAGAGGGGAGCTACGCTATCCTCATAGCCTCATCACCGAACATATCTGTGCTCCGAGATATGTTTAACGAGCTAGTTAAAATACGAGTACTCACGGGTGTTGACCAATTGAATTTAGTGGACTACTCTCCGGTTATCGCTGTAGCGCATGTTTGGGTGAATCCGCAGCACTTATACTCGATAAATGTGAATCACGATGTTTTTAATTTCACTAGCTACGAATTCTACTTAGTTAGACCACAGGGAGGTTAGTTTTGACCGGAAAAGAAAGAACGCTAACTCCCGAGGAATTCGCGAAGATAATCAGGGTAGCTGGTAGTTTGGCATCCTACTCGGGCGAAGGGGTTAGGTATAGGCTCCCGGGGGTTGTTGAAATAGACGTCGACTCCTTCAACGAGCTCTACGTTATCGGGGATCTTCATGGGGATCTCCCAAGCCTGAATTTACTTTTGAACACGAGTGGTCTGCTGGAGAAGCTCGGTAAGGGAGTTAAAGCAGTGTTTCTAGGAGACTATGTTGACAGGGGGGCTCATCAAATCGACCTCTTAGCATATCTTCTAGAATTGAAGATCAAACACCCTGGGGACGTGGTACTTTTACGTGGGAACCACGAGCCTCCAAGCTGGCTTACGCCTTATCCCCACGACTTCCCCTATAGGGTTTCACAGTATTTTGGCTCGGCGAAATCCAGAGAGATAATGCGCCTAACTTATATGTTGTTCGAGAGACTCCCACTTGCGGCCGTGGTTGAGGGTGAGGCAGTGTTCTTACACGGAGGTCCACCTTTTAGAACTATGAGCGCCAGCAGCCTTGAAGATGTCTTATCAATAGGGGACCCGGCCTGCGACGACCTAGACATGGAATCCATCCTATGGAGTGACCCAATAGATGAGGAGATAGACTTGGCGGAATCTATAAGAGGAGCCGGCTTCCTCTATGGTTTCAAGGTGACCGACAGATTTCTCAAGCTGACTGGGGCAAAGTTTATTGTAAGAGGGCATGAAGCGGTAGATGGGTATAAGATGAACCATGAGGGGAGGGTGATAACGGTTTTCAGCGCCCCAGGCCCCTATGAGTTGAGTTCAACTGGTTTGGTGAGGTTGGTTAAGACGGATAGCGGGTTTAAATACGAGTTGCTGAGGATAGGGGTCTCATCCCGGAGGATAATTGACAGTTTTACCTTCGAGTCTATTAAGTAGAGTTTAATTTATAAGGAAACGTTGTTTATAACAACACTATGAAGCTGGGGCGTTGTCGAAGTGGTTGGTCAATCAGCGCTTGATACCTTCATGGATATGACTGACGAACTTCTCGGGGATATAATTGAGGAAGTAATAGAGGAGTACTACGAGGATAAAATTAACATAGAAGACGAGTATGAAGACGTATTGAACTACATCGTCAGAAGGCTGGTAAAGAAAGCGGGTAGGAAGAATAAAGGGGAGAAATACCTCAAGATCCTTGAGAGGTTGAGGAGTAAAACACCGGTTGCGAAGCTTGTGATAAGCTACTTAGTATCCGAGTATATTAGGGAAAGAGACTCCGGGTCTCTTGAAACCCCTTCTTCAGGGGATGAATACATATAGGGGGTTCTCATTCCCCGTAAATCGCATGGGGTAAAATCTTCGGGGGAAAAGGGGAAAGTAGAGGCTAAGACACGTAAGAAGACTAGTAGAAAGAAGGTCTTCGAGGCAAGCGATTTACTGGATAAGATGTACAGCCATATATACGATGCTCTAGGTTTCTCGCAGCTGGGATTAGACGATGAGAAATCGAGGAGAATAATACTGGATGTGCTAGACCTCGTCACTCAGGGACTCTCGTCTAAGCCCGACCTAGAGACTGTACTCAGGAGGATTAGGAGATTTAAGCCTCAAGTAAACGAGCTGATATCGCTTAGGCTCCTCGAGCTAGTCGAGAAACCAACTCGCGAACAACTCGAATTCATCATTTACAATGGGGGGAGGGTTGTTGTTAACGAGGTCAGTAAGCTCTACAAGCTTGCGAGGGAGTATGGGAGGGAAGATCTAATATCAGCCCTCCAGTATGCTTGGGTTAAGTATGGGATTAGATCGCCTGTTCAATGCCCTAAATGCGGCTTCAACTCCATTATGCCGGACTACTCCTGCTTCGTGTGTGGAGCTGTTGTAGGGGAGAAATATATTAGGGAGGCTCTAGGCTTCAGCGAGAAACTCCGGTTGTTTATTGAGACGGGGAGTGTTAGCGAACTAAGGGTTGCGGTTGAGAGAGGATACGTCTTGTTGGGAGAGGACGGTGTCCACCATCCATTGTATAAACCCCCTAAACCCACCCTGCTCTTCCAGGTGTACTTGAAACCCGGTGAAATCTCCACTATTATTCAGGAGATCGACAACCGCGAGCAACCATTCTAGGCAAAACAAACTATATCTTCAGGCTTAGTCTGATACTCTCGAAAACAGCTCTTATCCCACGTCTCAAAACCATTAGATCCAGCTTCGGATTTCCAAAACACCCTTTCTGTTCGAAAATAACGTTTCTCTTGTAGAAGACTCTTAGGGCAGGGGTCTCTTCGATCCCCTCAGCTAAGGCACTATGTTCTTTTACATTAACCCTGCAGAATATTAATCTAGAGTCGGCTACCTTACCCAGCTCTTTAACCACTTCTGAGAAGATCTTGGATCCTTCTACATCCGGGTCATAGTACTCTATTACAACCGGTTCATCGGAGGATAAAACTCTCTCAAGCTCCTCCTTGCTGGTTAGCTCGATGCTCAAATACTTCCCCTTCAACTATCTCTCTCCTGAAACACCTTTATTAAATCGTTGAGAAAGGTTTATATAGAAGTAATATCATCACCTTTAAGAGAACTAGTTCATGGAGGTTGTATCCAATGGCCATGTATGGTATACCAGTCTTGATATTGAAGGAGGGCTCGCAAAGGACTGTTGGCAGGGAAGCTCTAAGAGCCAACATAATGGCTGCCAGGGCTCTAGCAGAGGTGTTGAAGACAAGCCTTGGCCCTAGAGGATTAGACAAAATGCTGGTCGACAGCTTCGGCGATGTCACGGTGACAAACGACGGTGCTACCATCGTGAAAGAGATGGAGGTTCAACACCCGGCTGCCAAGCTCCTAGTGGAGGTCGCCAAGGCCCAGGACGCTGAGGTTGGAGATGGGACAACCTCAGCTGTGGTTCTAGCGGGTGCTCTACTGAGGAAGGCTGAAGAGCTCCTAGACCAGAATATTCACCCGACTATAATAATTGAGGGTTATACGAAAGCGTTGAAGGAGGCTCTCAGGTTATTAGAGGACGTTGCGATCAAGGTGGACCCCTCCGATAGGAATGTATTGAGTAAGGTTGTCTCGACAACCATAGCAAGCAAGTATATTGGCGGGCCATTAGTCAGCGAGAAGTTGACCAACATGTCTATTGATGCAGCTCTAACCGTTGCCGAGAGGAAAGCAGATGGTACGTACGATTTCAGGGTTGACGACGTCAAGATCGAGAAGAAGAAGGGAGGCAACGTCCTCGACACCCAACTCGTCTACGGTATAGTGTTGGATAAAGAAGTCGTCCACCCGGGTATGCCTAGGAGAGTTGAGAACGCTAAGATAGCCCTACTGGACGCGGCGCTTGAGGTGGAGAAGCCGGAGATAACAGCTAAGATAAACATCACCAGCCCCGAGCTAATGAATGCCTTCCTAGAGGAGGAAGCTAAGATTCTGAAGGACATGGTCGAGAAGATTGCTGCTACTGGTGCTAATGTTGTTATAACGCAGAAGGGTATTGACGAGGTTGCCCAGCACTTCCTGGCGAAGAAGGGTATTCTAGCGGTGAGGAGAGTGAAGAGGAGCGATCTAGAGAAACTTGAGAGGGCGACTGGAGGTAAGATTGTAAGCAGTGTCAGGGATCTGAAGCCGGAGGACCTAGGCTACGCCGCTGTAGTCGAGGAGAGGAGAGTCGGCAACGACAAGATGGTGTTCGTGGAGGGATGCAAGAACCCGAGGGCTGTCACGATACTCGTGAGAGGTGCAAGTGACATGGTTCTAGATGAGATTGAGAGAAGCCTGAAAGACGCTTTAAACGTCCTCAGGAATGTCTTGAGGGTACCAAAGATAGTGCCGGGTGGAGGGGCAATCGAGTTGGAGGTGGCTATGAAGCTAAGGGACTACGCTGCTAAGATCGGTGGTAAAGAACAACTGGCGATAGAGGCCT
>WYEE01000038.1 GCA_009904025.1 Thermogladius sp.
CCAGGCCCGCACCCGATAGAGTACTCTCTCCCTCTGTTAATTGTTGTGAGAAACGTGTTCGGATACGCTGAAACCGCTAGAGAGGCTAGGAGGCTTATAGCCGAGGGGAACTTTAGAATAGACGGGCGTGTGGTACGCGACTATAAGTTCCCAGTCGGCTTCATGGACGTCCTGCATATTGTGCCCACGGACGAGTATTATAGGGTTGTACCTGTCCCAACCAAAGTCATAGGGTTTGTTAAAATACCTCGAGAAGAAGCCTCGTTCAAGCTCTGCAGGATTGAGAACAAGGTTACAGTTAAAGGAGGTCATATTCAGCTAAACCTCCATGACGGCAGGAATGTTCTGGTTAGAGTAAGCGATCCAAGAAACCCTGTCGAGGATGTATATGATACCCTCGGCACCATACAATTATCCCTTGTGGATAACAAGATAGCGGATTACATACCCCTTGCAGAGAATACTCTGGTAATAATATCCGGTGGGAGAAACGTCGGTAGAGTGGGCTTACTGAAGAACATCCACAGGGGTATGGGCGTAAGGAGGAGTATAGCTGTGATCGAGGATAAAAACGGCAACCTGTTCCAGACAAGCTTGAACTATGTTTTCCCAATAGGTAAGGAGAAGCCCTTGATCACACTGCCGGAGGGCGCGTGGAAATGACGTCCGGGGTAGCGGTTGAAGAAGAGAAAATTCTGGAAAAATGGAATAGTAATCCGATGTTGAAGCCGAGGATAACAAAAGTTACAGTGAACATCTCTGTCGGGTCTGCGACAGATAGGTTGGGTAAAGCGATGAAGGTTCTAGAAGAGCTGACAGGTGCTAAGCCTGTTCCGAGGAGGGCTAAGAGAACTATTAGGGATTTCGGTATTAGAAAAGGCGAGAATATAGCGGCAGCGGTAACTCTAAGAGGCGAGAAGGCGTTGAGCTTTCTTAGGAAGGCTTTGGAAGCCATTGGATACAGGCTGAAGGCCTCGAGTTTCGACGACTACGGCAATGTCAGTTTCGGGATTAAAGAGCACATACACATCCCTGGTGTGAAATACGACCCTGAGGTCGGTATTTTCGGGATGGATGTTTGTATAACAATTGAGAGGCCTGGCTATAGGATTATGAGGAGGAAGAGGATGAGGAAGAAAAGAGTGCCTAGGAGGCACAGAGTTTCCAGAGAGGAAGCCATGCTCTTGCTCAAAAAGGAGCTTGGGGTGGAGATAGTCCCAGAGTAGGTGGTTTGATGGGTAAGTACAGGCTTCCCAAGGAGAGAAGCTATGGGAAGGGTAGTAGGAAGTGCCAGAGATGCGGTTCCAGGGACGCTGTTATACAAGCATATGGACTATACCTTTGCAGGCAGTGTTTCAGAGAGCTAGCTGTTTCAATAGGGTTTAAAAAATATGGTTAAATAAGCTTTTTTAACCGATATAAAGGGGAGGTGTTGCTTATGGTTATGATGGACACGCTCGCTAATGCCCTGGCAGCGCTTCAGAACGCGTCGGCGAGGTCTAAGAGTGAAGTGTTGATAATGCCCGCCTCGAAACTCATATTAAATGTGTTGAAGGTTCTCCAGAGAGAGGGATATATTGGCGAATTCGAGTACATCGATGACGGCAGATGGGGTAAGGTTAAGGTTCAATTACTCGGGAGAATTAACAAGATCGGAGTTATCAAGCCGAGGTTTAGCGTAACATACCGGGATCTCGTGGAATTCTCGGAGTGGTTGAAGAAGTACTTGCCTGCCTACAATATTGGGGTTCTAATCATAAGCACATCTAGCGGAGTTATGAGCCATCGGGAGGCCGTCGAGAAGCATTTGGGAGGCGTCCTACTAGCCTACGTCTACTAGGTGGTGGACATGGTTAAGACAGCGTATTCTAGCTCCACGATCGATATACCCGATAACGTTAGCGTTGAAGTAGAAGGGCTGAAGATCAGGGTTAAAGGACCCCTGGGAGAGCTGGAGAAAGATTTCAGCCATGCTAAAGGTGTTGGAATAAGAGTAGAAGGAGATAAGATCATTGTAGAAGGGTATTTCCTGGACAGGAAGAAAAAGGCTTTGATAGGCACTATAGCAGCACACATCGAGAACATGATAACGGGTGTGACAAAAGGCTTCACATACAAGCTTAAGATAATCTACTCGCACTTCCCAATCACGGTGCAAGTCGATGAGAGGAACAATGTTGTCAGGATAAAGAACTTCCTCGGCGAAAAATCTGATAGGATAGCGAAGATCCATGGTAAAAACGTGAAAGTAAAGGTCTCCGGCGAGGACGTCATCGTGACAGGCATAGATATTGAGGAGGTCGGTCAAACAGCGGCTAATATAGAGAGAGCTACTAAGATAAGAGAGCTTGACAGGAGGATTTTTGCTGATGGTATTTACCTATATGAGAGGGGGGTTGGAATTGAAAGATGACATAGAACGCTTGCTAAGGTTAAGGGAGAGGATTAAAGTCAAGAAACCCGAGTTCCTCCGGTATCTTTGGTGGAAGAAACCGAAGTTCAAGAACGATCTTAAATGGCGTAAGCCCAAGGGCATTGACAACAAGGTTAAAAGAAGACTGAAAGGCTACCCACCTCTAGTATCGGTGGGTTACGGCGGACCATCCGAAGTGAGGGGCTATCACCCATCCGGGTTAATCCCGGTAGTTGTATCAACCTTAGAGGATATCAACAAATTGGATCCCTCGAAGAACATCATATATATAAGTGGTAATACAGGGTTGAAGAAGAAGATCGAGATTTACAGAGTAGCTGTATCGAGAGGCTTTAAAGTGGCCAACCCCCCCGACCGTAGTAGAGGTGCGTAGTGGATGAGTGATCTAACTTTCCAGAAGAGATTGGCCTCCGAGATACTTGGGGTAGGCGTTTCAAGAATTAGAGTGGATCCAGCTAGGGTGGATGATGTTGCTGATGCTATAACGAGAGAGGAGATTAAGAGGCTTATCGAAGAAAGGGCTATCTATATTGAGCCAGTCCACGGGAACGCTGGGTACAGTGGTAAACTAAGGCACGTTCAGAGGAGGAAGGGTAGGAGGAGGGGCAGTGGGAAAAGGAAAGGCGTTAGGACGGCTAGAATGGATGAAAAAGCGGCGTGGATGAATAGGATTAGGAAGATGAGGAGGTATCTAAGGTATTTGAGAGATAGAAGGCTTATAGACAAGAAGACTTACAGGAGGCTTTACAGGCTTGCGAAGGGAGGTTTCTTCAAATCCTTCAGCTCCCTCCGAACATACCTTGTTGAGCAAGGCATTTTGAAAAAGTAGGTGTTGTATATGGCTAGAGGACCTAGATACAAGGTTCCTAGGAGAAGGAGGAGAGAGGGTAAAACAAACTATTACAAGAGATATAGGATGGTGATGTCCCGGAAGCCGAGGTTCATCATCAGAAAAACCCTGAACTACATCTGGGTTCAAGTAGCAGTAGCGAAGCCGGGCGGAGATTACATAGTGGCTTCAGCACACTCCAACGAGCTGGTCAAGAAATACGGTTGGAGAGGCGGTACAGCCAACACCCCCTCAGCATATTTGACAGGGCTTTTAGCAGGCTATAGGGCTTTGAGGAAGGGTATTAAAGAAGCAATTCTCGATATAGGACTTCATAAACCTGTGAAGGGGGGAGTGGTGTTCGCCGCCGCTAAAGGCGGGATAGACGCTGGCCTGAATATACCTGTGGGTGAAGGGATGTTCCCGAGCGATGATAGGATTCGAGGGGAGCATATAGCTTCATGGTCTAAAACACTGAGAGAGAAAGGTCTTTTAGAGAGATTCTTCTCGAGGTATTTGGCGAAAGGTTTAAACCCCGAGGAGCTTCCACAACACTTCGAGGAGGTTAAGAAGAAGATAATAGTGGAGTATGGTGGTTGATATGAGCTCGAGCGCGGTGGATAAAGCGGCCTTAGAGAAGTGGGTTCCAAGGACTAAAGTGGGTAAACTAGTGCTTGAAGGCAAGATTACGTCGTTGAAGGAGATATTCGATAGGAACCTCCCCCTGTTGGAGCCGGAGATAGTGGACTACCTTCTACCTAATTTGAAGTACGAGAGGATAGATGCTGGTCTAGTCCAGAAAATGACTGACGCGGGCAGGAGGACAAGGTTCAGGGTTATAGTTGTCGTCGGCAACGAGGACGGGTTTGTAGGCGTGGGGTTGGGTAAGGCAAAACAATACGTTGAAGCCTTGAACAAAGCGGTCAGAGACGCTAAATTAAACATAGTTCCCGTTAGGAGGGGGTGTGGTAGCTGGGAGTGTAGGTGTGGTGAGCCACATAGTGTCCCATTTACTGTTGTAGGTAAAAGCGGTAGTGTAAGAGTCATCATAAAACCAGCCCCAAAGGGAACGGGACTTGTAGCAGGGGAGGTTGCCAAGGTTGTGTTGAGGTTGGCGGGTATAAGGGATGCCTGGATGGACACATTCGGTGAGACGAGAACCACAGTAAACTTCGCTAAGGCAACAGTTAACGCCCTTAGAAACACATACAAATTCGTTACACCACTCGACTGGCTGAGAGGGTAGGGGTCTGGGGATGCCAGTACTCTACGCTGTGATAAGAATCAGAGGCCTACCCGACACTCCGCCAGATGTCGAGCACACTCTCAGCTTGCTTAGGCTTAGGAGAAAGTATAGTATGGTGATATACCCGAAGGATCTTCCCGGCTTAGAAGAGATGCTGATGAAGGTGAAAGACTGGGTTACCTGGGGTGAGATAGATGAGGCGACGCTTACCCAGCTCTTGGAGAAGAGAGGGCGTGTCAAGGGAGGCTTGAAGCTAAGTAGAGACATTCTAAGGAAATTCTTTAACGTAGATAGCTTTGAGGAGCTGGCGAAAAAGATATTATCCGGCGAGATAGTCCTCCACAAGCAGGACGTTATTAAACCCGTCTTCCGGTTGCACCCCCCTAGAGGAGGGTTTAGGGGAAGCATTAAAAAACCCATAGGGGATCACGGCGAATTGGGCTACCGTGGTCGTGGGATCAACGATTTGATTAAAAGAATGCTATAGGTGGCGTATCATGGTTGTGAGGAAGAGGAGGAAGAGTAGGAAGCTAAGGGGTAGGACTAGGACGATGGGTTGGGGTAGGGTGGGACAGCATAGGAAGAGCGGTTCTAGAGGTGGATTTGGTTCAGTTGGCCAGCATAAGCACAAATGGGTGTGGATGTTGAAGTACGCGCCTAATTGGTATGGTAAACACGGTTTCGTCAACCCGACTAGCAGGACGGGGCTTGTGAGGGAAATCAACGTCGGCTTACTCGATGAGATCGCAGATAAACTTGTTAGAGAGGGCAAGGCTGTGGTGGAGGAGGGCATAGTTGTTGTAGATGTAACGAAGCTCGGCTTCAACAAGGTAACCGGGAAGGGGAAGGTAACGAAAAGGATGAAAGTGATAGCTGAATATATCACTGAGAATGCTAGGAGGAAGATTGAGGAGGCGGGGGGCGTAGTCCAACTCCTAGGGTGAGTAAAAGTTTTTCAACGTGGCGGTTAAGTTTTAATAGCCGGTAGACATCTTTAACCCAAGTAGTTACGTCGGCTCTCTGGAGACAGCGGTGTTGGTAATGGGTACTCTAGATGTGATGGC
>WYEE01000082.1 GCA_009904025.1 Thermogladius sp.
GGGGAAAGAAGCGAAAGGGATTTAAAAGATGTTTGTATAATAGGTGTGGATATTCAGCCTGGCTCCTCACCCTTCTCTGCCAGCGGGGCCAAATACTCTGTAGTCGTATTGAAGAACAATACGATTAGGCAGGAATTCAGGGATGCGACTATCGGGAAGATTGTGAGGCTGGCATGGGAATGCGGCTCGGCGAATATAGCTGTGGATAACATTTATGAGCTGGCTCCTGATAAGAAGACTCTCATCAAATTATTCGAAATGTTCCCAGAGTCTACTGAGATCATCCAGGTTACAGCGGGTGAGGGAGGCTTCAGGGATCTCGATGAGTTGAAGAGAATACTCGGCTTAGAGCACGAGAATACGTCGGATCCATTAAGCTCAGCTCGTATCATAGCATATGCTGCTAGTAAAGGAATAGGCTTGAGGATTAAAAGGAAGGTGGTTAAGACAAAAATAATTGTGACAAGAGGTAGGAGTGTAAGCCATGGAGGCATGAGCTACAACAGATATATGAGGAGTATCAGGGCCGGGATACTCTCTGTCACTAAGGACATTAAGAAGATACTGGATGAGAACAAAATAGATTACGATCTTTACATGAGGAAAAGCAAGGGTGGGCTTGAAAGAAGCGTTTTCATAGTTTACGCAACGAGAGAAGAGTTGTACGGCATCGTTAAACCAGTTAGGACAAAGGGGGTTAAAGTAGTTGTAAAACCCGTCTCAGATATCCTGATGGGAAACGAATTAAAAGAGAGATCCTCGCGCCCGATAATAGTTGGAGTAGACCCGGGGATGACTACAGGTATTGCTTTAGTGGACCTCGATGGTAGAGTTATACACGCCTCTTCGTACAGAAGCGTCGATAGGTCTATTATACTTAATATCATCTCTCAGCACGGTATCCCAATTGCAGTGGCGACCGATGTAAGCCAAGCCCCCGAGTTAGTTGAGAAAATGGCTGCCCAGACAGGCGCCATCCTAGTAACCCCTCCAAGAGACTTAGACTCTAACGAGAAACAGAAGCTTGTGGAGAAAGCCCTGAGCTTGAACAAAGGCTTGTACCTGAAAGACTCGCATGTAAAAGATGCCTTGGCCTCAGCATTCAAGGCGTTAAACATGTTCTCGGATAAGATCCTAGAGATAAACAGGTTTGTGAGACGATATAACCTTAGGGAAAAACTCCCATTCATTGTGAGAGAGGTGTTGAGCGGGAGGCCGGTGAACGAGGTTGTAGAGAAATATATCAATTTGGAGATTTCAGGGGCGAAGACAGCGAGTCCTGTGGTTGAAGACTGGTCTCACAGAAGAGGACATGATTCAAGCGATATTCAAACGTTGCGGCAAAGAGTTGTTGAACTAGAGGCAGCAATTCAATCCCTTCAAAAACAGTTGGCTGATAAAGACGAGCTAATTAAGAACCTCGAGCTGGAACTAAGGCTGTCGAGAAACCTTAAGTGGAGCGAGGAGTGTGAGAGAAAAGTGTATGTCTTAACAAATGAACTTAACGAGTTGAGGAGAAGCCTGGAGGAGAAGGATAGAAGGATAGAGGACCTCCTAAATAAAATCAACCATTTAGCTCTCGCATTTAAGGGCGTAGCCGATGGTAGCTTACTGGCGATCCCGAGGTTGAAGAGGCCAAGCGATATCCTGGGGATTTCATCCACAAGAGTGAAAATTGTTTTCCTAGATGAGGCACTTGTACTCGACGATAAAGTAACAGGCTACTTGAAGTCTAATAAAACAATTGTGTTGACAAGGAGGAAACCCTTAACTGAGCAACCGGTAGTAATCCTGGAGTACCAGCCTGTGGTGGAGTTTGAGGAGTTTGTCGTAGTAGAGAGGAAGATCCTTGAAGAGGGGGAGAGAATGTGGGCTGAACTTGAGAGGAAAGAGAGGGAGGAGGAGTTCAACAGAGTTGTCAAGATGATAGAGGAGTATCAGGCTCAACGCATGAAAAAACTCGGCGTGAATAGTTTCGACAGGTCAATATAGTGAAACCCTACTTTCCAGTATCATCCTCGTTATATTCTTAATCGAGTTAAACTCTTCGTTTACAATACCCTCGATTTCACCAACGATGTTGGATGGGAGCTCGCTTCTGGAAAAGTCTAGCGGGATGACTTTGATGCTCACCACCTGCGGGTTGTCTATCGGCTTACCGATCTGGCTTAGTATCTCTACGTACACATCTCTAACGTAGTCGCTGGAGACATCGTAGATCTTCCTCGCGAGTATCTCAGCCAGTACGTTGTATATTTTCCCTACATGGTTGACGGGGTTCTTCCCGGCTGTCGCTTCAAGGCTTATAGGCCTCATAGGAGTTATCAAGCCGTTTGCCCTATTACCTCTGCCGGTCGCGCCATCATCCCCGTGTTCGGCGCTAGTCCCTGTCACAGTCAAGTAGACGATGCCTTTATCAGGCATATCAGCGGTGTTCACGTTTACCTCAACACTGTAGTCTGGGATTATTTTAGATGCTAGATTGAGGATGTCCTCCACGACATGTTGCTTATAGTTCAAATACTCGCCTATATCTTTCACCTGGCTGTCTATGAAAGCGGCGGCGACAGTGAGCTTTATGCTCTTGTCTTTCCTTAAACCCATCACCTTTACATCTTCTCCTACGGCGGGCATCTTACTCTTGTATTCACGCGAGTTCAGAAGTCTCTCTGTCTCCAAGACGAGTTGTTCAAGCGGTGTTAACGGGTAGAAGCCGACTCCTATGCTCGTGTCGTTGGCGAGGGGTATCTGTTGTTTCCCCGTCTCGAAAACGGCCACGAGGTCAGCGCTACCTTTTCTAACCATGTAGTCTACTACAACGTGTTCCTCGGGGTTCAGGAACCTCATATTCTCCCGAATCCATTTTTTGACGGCTTTGACAATTATACTGCCGAAGGGTACTTTTTCAACCCTATCGCCAACTCTAATCTCTGTTGTAGCCCTCCCTGCGACCACAATGTACACTGGCTCTATGACCTCGCCTCCGCCGAAACGCGGGTTAGCTTGCCCACCCACCAGAAGTGTTTTATCAAGGTTGTGGTGGAGGATAGTGCCGAACTCCTTGAGATAGTACTCGCATAATGCTCTCGAAGCAGCCTCGCTCGCTGAGTCAGCTATGTAATCTGGGTGCCCCACACCCTTCCGCTCAACTAGTTCAACACGCATTTCCCTAACGCTTTGAAATTTAATGGGTTCAACAACGATATTCCTCGCCACTTCAACTCACCAAGAGCCCAGGTTGATAACCCTTAAGTGGGCATTGACATTTTATATTTAACCCTCTTTTTGAACTATTTTAACAATCGTTGATGGACCTGGTATCCGGCTGATTATCTCACCGACTGTTATGAACTCGCGGGCCCTGCTCTTCACAAGTTTATCGTAGATTTCAGATGCCACATTCTCAACAGGTTTATCACCTGGCCTTAACACAACGTACCCCACAGATCTCTCTCTAACAAGCTCTTCCGGGCCAACGATCACCCTGTAGTAGACGCCGTAAACACTACTCTCCACCCTCTCCAAGCCGAGTGAGAGCTCAAGCGGGATGATTACGTAGTTCCTCCTCCCATATACCATGAAAGACCCCTTGGACAAATACTCGCCGCTTGGCGGGGTCTTTGAGACTTGGTCGCCTCTAGCCCAGAAAACATCGATTGAAGCAAAACCGGCTTTCCAGGCTTTAGAATAGCATGCTGTTAGGTAAGATGCCTCGAGTATATCTCTCTCAGAGGCCTCTCTTCCATGTGTTTTCAAGACAACGATTGGCGCGCCATGTATATCAGCATGCAGGAATATATCCGCATCCTCCAAGTACTTCCTGTAGATAACCTCATTCTGACCAGCATCCCTCCCACCGATAGCGAGGAGCCCGCTGGTGGTTATCAACCAGTGATATCTCTCATACCATTCTCGAGGCCTGATGACAATCCTCGACTCCTCTATAGTCGACCCCTCAATTTTCTCCAACTCTTCCTCAAGCGATTTCTTCTTCTCTACAGCACTCTTGATCTTCTTCTCAAGCTCGCTCATCTTCTTTCTCAACTCGACAATATTCCCAGTTAAATCCAACCTGATATCCAGCCAGAACTCCACGTCCCCCGCCCTCAACCGGATCAAACCCTTGTCGGGCTGGTAGGCTTTCACTCCGTCGCATAACCTTGGTATAGAATCCCAGCCCCGCGTCCTGCGAGCCTCTTGAGAGCATAAAAGAGCATGTTCCACGAACCCGTAGTTCTCGTATATCGCGTTCAAAGCTTTCTTGTACTCCTCGAGTTCAGCCTGGAATGATCGAACTCGTTCAAGAATACCCTTGATAGCGGCCTCAACCTCCCCCTTCTTCTCCGCCAGCTTCCTCTCAACCATCTTTCTCGCAATACTCTTCTCGTAGAAGCTGAAGAACGTGTCAACAGCTGTGTCAAAATCCAGCTCTCTAACACTCCAGCCATACTCCTCGGCTATTACCCTAGGTCTAAAAGACGTGAACAACGCTGGTCCAGCCCCCTCAGTGTAGTAGACCAGGTACCCCCTCCCAGATTCGGCTTCCACCACTAGGCGGGCGTATTCTTCAGCTAATCTAGACAAGTCTACCCTTGCTATCTTCGCGGGCTCCGCGTTCTTCCCCTCGAATAGACCTGCCCTATAAATAATCTCCTCGGCGATGTAGCCTGGCAAACCCCACCCTTTAGCAATGCCTCTCACAAGGGAGTCGTAGGCTAATAGTATATCAGCAAGGTTCTGTGCTTTAGGGCTCACCCCTTTAAGAGGGGGAGGCTGGTACTTGACTCCGGTTTTTACAACGCGATCCCTCAACTCTAAGAGCCTTGTGGTAAACAAAACTTTATCCTCGTCATCAACAACTATGGCAACCCCTCTTGGAAGCAACTCAACTATAATACCATAGACTACCCCACCGCGTTCAAGATCTACTCTCAGAACCCTCTCCCAGCCCAACTGTCTTACATCTTTTATCCGCGCATTCCCCAACCTCCTTCTAACGAATATTGTGAAGGGGTCTACCCTCTTCTCTCCGGGCTCAACACTAGATACATGGAATCTTACTCCCGGCTCCACCTTTACACTTAAAACCCCCTCTTTACACCTCACCCGCATAAGCCAGTAGAAGCTGGCTTTGTAGAAGTTGTCTAGGAAGCAGTTTCGAAGCCTCTCGGTGTACCGGCTTGAAGCAACGTATACGTCGATTACATCCATGCTATTTTTCTCGAAGCCTCCCACCATACACCTCCTCAGCTATCTCGGGTGGAAGCCTCCTATACTTGATGTAATACTCTAAGCCCGGGGCTAGGAGGGGCTTGCTCTCCACGATAGGATACCTGTATGGGAGGTGTACGAAGCCCGCCTCGATCTCTATGTCAACGCCATCTATGAAGTTGAGACCTTTATCATCCCCGTTATTGTAGAGGTAGAGCACATAGTAGGCGGATCCGTCTATACTGAACTGTCTATCGCCTATGTTCCTTGACTCGCACTCGGGGAGTCTCGAAGTCAGATACTCGTATGTTCTACCGCGGGGAGGGTGGTCTCCGAGAATGCCCCCGATAA
>WYEE01000045.1 GCA_009904025.1 Thermogladius sp.
CGAGCCCCCTTAGGATTGTCACCACTAGGTTCGACTGGTCGTCGCAATCACCCTCCATGTATAGAAGAGTCTCCCAGGGCTCCCTCGGGGGCATTCTTATAGAGTAGACCAAGTTTGAGTCGACGTAGCCTACTACAGCCTTGACCACGTCTATGGGGTTCGAGATATTGGCTTGCGATGAGATGTAGGTTAGTAGAAGCCTCGTCAACGGGTTTGTGTAATTCCAACCGGGAGTCTCTTCAACGTATCTTCGAAGATAGTCACTAAGGTATATTCTTTGAGCCTCAGACTCCAGGAAGCTGATATTACCGGTGATATAGGCGTTTGAGAAAGCTTGTATACTCTGACCTCTCGTTAAAGCATCTACCTCCACGACGTACTCAACCCAAGCACTAGCCCCTGTTCCCGGCGTTAGATTAAGGGTTGAGCCCGGTATAATTATCCGCAGAGAAGGCTCCTCACCCGGAGTCACAGTGTATTTTGCGGGGAACCCGTTAAACCATGCGCTAACGTTGATTATCCTCTGCGTTTCATCCCCCACAGGGTAGTTGAAATCCAGTATACCTGTGTCCGCTAATGGAATCCCAGCAGTCCCGTTGTTTACTACTTCATTGTAGATCTTTATGTATACGATCTCTCTTGGAGAAGAAACTTGAGCCTCGACGACGCTCATACTTAGACCAAGTGTTAGCACGACTAACACAGAGGCTACAGCCAGGGTTCTGATCATGGTATCCTGGGTTTACATTATAAAAAATATGCTTTTAAACGAGACGTATCCGAGGCTAGTACCCGACTAGTTTGACGTTATGAAGGCTTTCAAGTACGGCTATGAGAGGTTCTATAACATACTCTAACTCCACGTTGACATCCTTGCTTAGAGTCTGGGCTACTTCCTCCACAGTGTGCTCTCCATCGCATAGCAGCCATATGTAGTATGCTAGGGGTGAGAGTTCGTAGACCTCTTCCTCGCTTTTAGCAATGTAGAACTTCTCTTCCTCCTCTCCGACGAAAGTTCCTTGTCTAAGCGGCTTCAGGCTTTTCATCTCCTCGTACTTCGCCTTGAAATCTTTTTCCGTCTGTCCACGCCCTTCCTCCATTAGCCTCTCCTCGGCCTGAAGCCTCCTCTTCTCCTGCCTGGGAAACTAGGTCTACTGGGTTCCTCGGGAGCAGTAGGCGACTCGCTTGGGACATCGCTTACCTGGGGCACCTCGCTGTCAGGCAATTCCTTTATCTCGCTTGACTTGCCTACGTTGAGCTGGACCTTCCCCCTGAAGCTGGTGGTCCAGGCATCCTTGATTTCAACAGCCTGCCCTTCCTTGATGGTCCCCGCCTTCTCCCCCCAGAGGGTTGTCTCGACACGACCTGTCGAGTCACCTATAACGGCGTTGCTTATCGTCCTCGGCCCCTTCTTCGTTTGTATCACTTTAGGAGGGGACGCTTCTAGAACCCTGCCTTTGACTTTTATATGATCCATCCCGGGTTTGAGATCTATTATATTAACGGGGTTGTCCCCCGTCTTCCCTTCTGATTCACCTTCCATTATGGTTTCGACTCCGATATGTTGTTAAACCCTAAGCTTGCTATCCTTTTAAACTTAACTTTACAGCCTAGGTCTCCGAGAGCCCCACGTACTCTGCTTAAGCAGGCTTCCACACCTTCTTCGCACCTAAATAGATGGGTTTTATTCAAGGGGTCGTCGCTGGACCCGAAACCGGGGATCGGGGTGAAGAGCTTGCTGAGGAGGCTTGCTACTACGCTCTCCAAATACTCCTCTGTCTCAACTACGTAGTAGCCGATTAATCTAGCCGATGGATACGAGGTCAAGTAGTCTATGTGCCAAAACATCTTGTTTTTCCTGGATAAATGCCTCTTAACCCTGGCCTCAACCCCGCCGGAACCCAGTGCTGAGCCCACGTAGAAGTAGATGCCAGGACGTAGCTCGAAGACCCTGCCTCCCCTCGTCTTCAAGACCGCATCTTCCAGCAAGTCTACGACCAGGACGTAGACTCCAACACCCAAGGAACCCCACTGAAAGTTAAAAGACCTCTCCCGCAATCTTTATAGTTTAGTGATGACCCCTGGTTTCAGCTGAGGATTGATGAGGAGTTACTCGGCTGAAAACGAGAAAGGCATCTACGAGAAGTGCCTAAGTGGGTACAGGAGTATTATAGATGAAACAGTGAGGTACTTCTCGAGGAGAGTCTACAGGTTTAAATGGAAGAAAATCCCCCTCCCAGAGTTGAGGGGATTAGTCCTAGATGTGGGTTCAGGTTACACCGGAGAATGGCTCTCCTCCAATATCCCCGCTGGGTCAAGGCTTGTTCTGCTAGACCTCAACCCTACCGTGTTGGAGAAGACGTGTAACGGTAAGCCGAGTGTCATCTGCATAGTAGGAGACGCGTTGAGGCTACCCTTCATCGACGCGGCCTTCACCCGGGTGCTGATGCTGGCCCTCCTCCATCATATTCCAGGCGATGAGTGTAGGAGACTAGCCTTAAAGGAGGCATACCGCGCTCTGGCAAACGAGGGCATCCTAATAGCAACGGTGTGGTCGCCTTCTAGCCTCCCCTCTAAAACCCGGCTCAGCGACGGGTTTATAATTACGGATGACTTCGGCACAAGGTTTGTACACTTGTTTGATAAAGAATCGCTTGTAAGCCTTGTTTCAAGCATCGGTTTAAAGGTGTTGGAGGCAGGCTTCTTCATCGAGAACCCTCGTAGACCTGATGCCACCACTAATATCTTTGTTAAGGCTGAGAAGCGTTGCGTCGATAAGAACAGTCACCCTAAATCCCCGAGCATTCGAACCCACGATCACAGAGGACTCCTCTGTTCCACGTTGGGATAATATTGCCAAGTAGCAACCAAGAGGATTGATTTAGCAGGATTAACCCTTTTTAATCCGAGAAGAATGTTCTCCAAGGTTTAATCCCCTACCCTCCCTAACCGAAAACAATCTTCACCCGGTTTCCCAGAGAGCTGGCCTCTAGGCTTCGATTCGGGATTAAAACGGGCTAATTCATCCCCTCAGTTTGAAAGGTGACGGCAGTAGCTCCCTCAGGTTTGCAATTATTCTCTCACCGGATTTCACACTGTACATTATTATTTCCGCTTCCTCGTTGAACTCCGCTATTACTTGTCTGCAAGCACCACACGGAGGGATAGGGTGCTCTGCATCGGTTACAACGGCCACCGCTAGTGGTTTCCTCTCACCTGCAGTCACCATCGCTGATATCGCCGATCTCTCGGCACATATTGTAAGGCCGTAACTACTGTTCTCGACGTTGACGCCTCTGTGGATGTTGCCCTTGTCTGTTATGAGGGCTGAGGCGACGTGGATACCGCTGTAGGGGGCGTAGGAGTTTGGCAAGACTTTAACAGCTTCTTCTATAAGCTTTTGAATAGTCCTCTCATCCAATTCTCTTCACCATTACAACGTACACTTCGCCTTCAATATCCCATTCTCGCACGAATCCCTCTCCCTCGGGGATCTCATCCACCAACTCGATTTTCAGGGAGCCGGTTTCACCCCTCATATAGTCGATGAAGGGTTTAAGCAGGTTCTTCTTATCCTCTGGTGCTTTAATGGAGGTCTCGATCTTCTCGTTTAACTCCAAGTTCATCATTTTCCTCATCACCTGTATCCTTCTAACAAGGTCTCTTGCCAAGCCCTCACCAACCTCCCGGTCTGTCAAGCTCGTGTCCAAGGCTATAGTGCCCAGAGGGCTTTCCTCAACAGAATACCCCCTCACATATCCTACACTGACCTCCACATCCCCCGCCTCGATCCTAACTCTGGTGCCATCGATATCCAGCTCGTAATAGCCCTTCGACAATAACTCTCTGGCGATATCCCCCTGCCTCTCCATGATGCGCTTCAACGCCAACCCTGTTAACTCCCTCAGCCTGGGCCCCAGCCTCTTGTAGACAGGTTTCAACCTGTATTCAACAAGCTCCTCAACCCTCCTGGCCTCCCTAACCTCTACCTCCCTCGAGTTCAATATCCTCCTTAGCAAGGAGACGTGTTTCTCAACGACGTTTACAACATCTCTCTTATCCGTGAAGACGATAACACTCCTAACAGGTTGCCTCAGCTTTAACCCAGCCTTCATCCTCGCGGCCGCTACTTTGTCCGCGAGAACCCTGATTACCTCCATCTCCCTCTCAACATCCTCGTCTATTAAGTCGAGCCTGGGCGAAGGCCAGTCGAAGAGATGTATCGACTCTACACCCTCTAATTCCCTGAAGACATTCTGGTAGATGAACTCTGTGAAGAATGGGATCACCGGTGAGGCGGCTATAAGCCAGTTTCTGAGGACGTAGTACAGAACACTGTAAGCCGCCAGCTTGTCCTCCGTCTCCTCCTCAACCCAGATCCTGGGTCTCACAATCCTGAGATACCAGTGGCTGACATCCTCCACTATAAACCTCCTCAACTCCCTGACAGCGTCGTGAACCCTGTACTCCTCGAAGCTCTCGGCTACTTTCAACATCATCCTAGTGAACCTGCTTAACAGCCATTTATCCTCGAACCTCAGCTTGCCCAAGTACAGCTCGAGAGGGTGCCTTGCAGGGTCAAATTTATCCAGGTTCATGTAAGTCGAGGCGAACAGGTAAACATTCCACGCGATATTAAGGTCGCTCCCAACCTCCTCAATACTCCTCCAAGAGAACTTCAAGTCCTCCCAGGTAGTGTTGCTCAGCAACCAAAGCCTGAGAGGGTCTCTGCCAACTCTCTCAATAGCCTCGTCGGTGCCAACGTAGTTGCCTAGGCTCTTATGCATCTCCCTACCCTTCTCATCTAGGGCGAAGCCGTGGACTAGGACGGTCTTATAGGGGCTTGAGCCGAAGCCTATTACCCCGGATCTAAGTAGTGAGAAGAACCAGCCTCTAACCTGGTCGTGCCCTTCAACTATGAAGTCCACTTGAACCTCGCCTGGATCCAGCTCGCTCGGGTGTTTGCGTGAAGCATAGAAGGCTACACCGCTGTCAAGCCAGACGTCGACTACATCGCTCACCCTCCTCATCCTCCCACCGCATACAGGACACTTGAGCTCCACCTCATCGATCCAAGGCCTGTGGAGGTCTTGGGGAGCCTCCCCGCCGAGGGATTTGATCTCCTGGACACTGCCCACCACCACAGTGTGGCCCTTCTCGCAAACCCATACTGGCAGAGGGGTGCCCCAGTACCTCTGCCTTGATATAACCCAGTCCTGGACGTTCTCAAGCATGTTTAGCATTCTCTGAAGAGCCCAATCCGGGATCCACTTGACTCTCTTCGCCTCCTCGATCAGCCTGTCCTTTAACTTTGACACCCTTATAACCCACTGCTCCGTGGCCCTTAGGACAACCGGAGTCTTACACCTCCAGCAGACAGGGTATTTATGGGTTATCGATCCCGCGTAGACCA
>WYEE01000077.1 GCA_009904025.1 Thermogladius sp.
ATATTCTTTAAAAAACCGTCTAGAACTCTATTTATCAAGGTGGTTTAAATGCCATTCGAGAAAGGGGACTTCCTCTTAGTGGAGTACACTGTGAGAGTGAAGGAGACGGGGAACATCGTGGATACAACGGACGCCAACATCGCCAAGCAGGAGAAGATATATGATGAGGCGAGAGTATACGGCCCCACCTTGATAGTACTCGGCAAAGGCTGGGTTAACCAGTTTGTCGAGGAAGAGGTTATGAAACTCAACGAGGGGGAGGAGAAGGTTATCGAGGTGCCTCCCGAGAAAGCTTACGGGGATAGGGATCCAGGGAAGGTTAAAGTATACAGCTTAAGAGAGTTCACGAAGAAGGGGTACGAGGTTAAAATCGGGGATATAGTTGAGACAGACGCTGGTAGAGGGGTTGTCAAGAGTATAAGCGGGGGCAGGGTTGTCGTGGACTTCAACCACCCTCTAGCAGGCAAAGTGCTGGTGTACAAGGTGAAGGTTGTTAGGAAGATAGCAGACACCAAGGAAAAGCTCTTACACCTGGCTATAAGACACTTGAATATACCGGGCGAGGAGCTTAAAGTAGAATATGATGAGGCCTCCAAGAAGGTTACTGTGAGTCTGCCCGGCAAGTATATCAGCAGGAGGGACCTGCCGTACGCTAAAGTCAGCTTCGCGACAGACGCGCTGGAGTTATTCAAGGATTCATTGAATGAAATAGTCTTCCAGGAGGTTATAGCGAGGAAGACCGAGGAGAGCAAGCAGAGCTAGGCTACACCCGTCTCTTTAACAAGCCTGGCAGCCGCCTCCGATGTAATACCGTTTTCACCTAGAATAGTGTATCTCTCAGGTCTAATCTTATGGGCTATAGTCAGCGCTTTAACTATCGTCTCAACGGGTATATTCAGCTCTTCCGCTCTAGTCGGCAAGCCGATCTTCCTCATAATACTCCTAACAAGCCTCCACCTCTTATCACCGTAGAGGTAGAGCATCAGTATAGTCCCTAAAGCGACCTGCTCGCCGTGCAACGCTTTACCCGGGGCCAGGATGTCCAGGGCGTGGCTGAACAAGTGCTCGCTCCCACTAGCAGGCCTGCTGGAGCCGGCTATACACATGGCTACACCGCTACTGATCAAAGCCTCGACGAGTATCCTAACACCCTCCTCGCCCCCGCTGGCAATCAACTCGTGGTATCTGAGGACGTGCTTAGCGCTGAGCAAGGCTAGTTGGGCAGCGTACTCCCCGTAGTACTCTCCTTTAAGCCTATGGGCCAGCCTCCAGTCTTTCACAGCAGTGAGCTTGCCTATGAGGTCGCCTACCCCGGCGAGTATGAGCCTCTTAGGCGCTTTCGATATCACGTGCGTGTCTGCAACTATAGCGCTAGGCGTGGTGGCGTAGATGCTTGTAGGCCTCTCGAAACCCTTCAAGCTGGCGAAGGGGCTTGATATACCGTCGTGGCTTGGAGCCGTTGGCACACTCACCATCCTACCCCCCACCCTGCTGGCAGCGTACTTGGCTAGGTCGATGACCCTGCCACCCCCAACGCCCAGGATAAACTCGACCCCCTCTCTCTTCATCGCCCCAGCCAGCCTCTCGGCCTCGCTTACACTAGCCTCACCGGCCTCGAAGAACTTCACCCGGAAACCAGCTGACTCCAAGTGTTCTGCAACAATCCTACCGGCAACCTCCCAGGTGTTCCTACCCGCTACAATCCCCACACCGCTCCCTGAGCGACCGCCCAGCGACTCTAGTACGCTAGTCGTCTTGTCGAGTATCTTACTCCCAACTACTACTATGAAGGGTAGTTTTATCTCGTGGATGCTCAAAACAACACCCATAAACCCTACGTATATATAAGTTTAAAACGAGTCATAGCTTGATGTAGAGGGGTGTTCCAGGGGTTGAAGAACGAGAGTAAGACGACTACAGTGGGGTTGGTTGTAGGAGACTACGTCGTCCTCGCAGCAGACAAGAGGGCTACAGGAGGGGCTATGATATACCATAAGAGGGTTAAGAAGATACATAAGATCACAGACTACGCTGCGATGACTATCTCGGGGCTCGTAGCAGACGCCCAGGTGCTAGTAGACGAGGCCAGGTATGTTTCGAAAGCTTATGAGATGGACTACGGGAAGAGGATTAAATTAAGCTCTCTCGCAAACTTTATGTCTCTAGTATTATCGGCGTACTTGAGATACTCCCCCTTCATAGTACAGCTGCTACTAGGCGGCGTAGACGAGGGAGGCCCCTCACTCTACTACCTAGACTTGTACGGCAGCGTCTCGAAGGAGAGGTATGCTTCAACGGGAAGCGGCTCCCCAGTAGCCTACGGTGTACTGGAGAAAGAGTATAGGAGCGACCTCACTCTAGAGGAGGCGAGGAAACTAGCTTTTAAAGCCGTTGAAACAGCCTTGAGCAGGGACGGTTTCAGCGGTGAGGGGGTGGACGTCGTCACCATAGGCCCCAACTACTTCTCCGAGGAGACGTATATTATGGAGAGAAAGCTCTCGCCTTCCACCAGGTTTTAATCCGCCTCCCCGCGGCGAACGGGATCCCCATACCCTAAACCGGTTTCACGGCGGGAGGTTGAGACTAAAGCTTATAAAACTTCAATCCCTTTAATCCTCTTGGAACAAACACTGTAGAACCTGGTTTCTCCTTTTAATCCTAGGGTGTGTGGGAAGGTGACTCTACCTAGCGATATACTAGACAAGAACAGGAAGACGCTGGTCGAGCTACTGTTAAAGGAGATCCCGCCTGAGCTGAGCTTGACGAGCATAGAGTTCGAGGGGCCTGAGATAGTCCTCTACGTCAACAACAGGCAGGCTATCATAAGGTATCTCGACACGATAAAGACTATCGCGAAGAAGATACGTAAGAGGGTTGTGGTGAGGGCCAGCCCTGACGCGAGGCTCCCGCCGGAGGAGGCTAAGAAGAGAATACTCGAATTAGTGCCGAAAGACGCTAACGTGGACCCCAACAGCATTGTCTTCGACGAGACGTTGGGTGAGGTTTGGATTAAAGCCGAGAAGCCAGGGGCTATAGTTGGGAAGGGGAATATTATAAGGCATTTCATACTGGCAGAGACGGGCTGGAGGCCTATACCCCAGAGGGCTTCACCCCTCGAGTCCAAGATGTTGAACACTATCATGTCTAACCTGTTGAAGCAGAGCAAGTACAGGCTTGAGTTCCTCAGGATGGTTGGGGAGAGGATTCACAGAGATGTGATCTTCAAGAACAACTACGTGAGGATAACCCCTCTCGGGGGCTTCATGGAGGTCGGCAGATCCGCTATACTCGTTGAAACCAAGGAGAGCAGGATCCTATTAGACCTAGGGATAAATGTGGGTGCTTTAAACGACCCTAGTAAAGCCTACCCCATACTCGACTTAGACGCTATTAGAATAGACGAGCTTGACGCCGTCATAATAACACACTCGCATCTAGACCACGTGGGCGTAGCGCCGCTTCTATACAAATACGGGTACAGGGGGCCCACGTACATGACTAAGCCTACTCGAGAGCTCTCAGCGATAATGATCCAAGACTTGATCCGGGTTGCGAGGAGGGAGGGCGGCGACTCCCTCTTCGGCGAGAAAGATTTGTCTACAATGATACTGCACACCATACCAGTTGAATACGATGAGGTGACCGACGTGGCCCCGGATATAAAGCTTACAATGTACAACGCCGGGCACATACTTGGCTCAGCCATAGTCCACCTGCACATTGGAATGGGCTTGCACAACATCGTCTACACGGGCGACTTCAAGTACACGAACACAAGGCTCTTAGATAGAGCGGTAGACGAGTTCCCTAGAGTCGAGACTCTCATCATCGAGAGCACCTACGGTGCAACGAGACAGCAGAGCAGGCAGGCCGCGGAGCAGCAGTTGATAGAAATAGTGAAGAGGACTATTGAGAGGAGGGGTGTGGTGCTAATACCCGTCTTCGCTGTCGGGAGAGGACAGGAGATAATGATAGTTTTAAATGAGGCTATCGAGAAGAAGATCATACCGCCAGTAAACATATACATCGAGGGGTTGATAAACGAGGTTACAGCAATACACACAGAGTACCCTGAGTACATGAGCAGGGGGCTCAGAGACGCGATCTACAGGGGTGAAAACCCGTTTACAAGCGATTACTTCAAGATAATTGAAGGAGACGCTGGGAGGCCGGATATAGTTGAGGACAGGCCATCCATAATAATAGCCACCAGCGGGATGTTAACCGGGGGCCCGGCCGTAGACTACCTGAGGCTAATCGCCGGGGATGAGAGAAGCTCTCTCGTCTTCGTCGGGTACCAGGCTGAGGGGACGCTTGGGAGGAAGATAAAAGACGGTATGAAGGAGATCCCCAACGTGGTGGAGGGGAAGGTCGAGGTCCTCAAGATAGCCCTAGAAGTCCAGAGCATAGACGGCTTCAGCGGCCACAGCGATCAAGCAGAACTAGTTAGATACGTTTTAAACATCAAGCCGAAACCCAGGAACATAATATTAAACCACGGCGAGGCGAACGCTATCTACACTCTGGCAAAGCTGGTTTCGAGAGCTGTAAGAGACCCTTCTTCAGGTTACCAGGGGATGCCAAACATATTTACGCCAAGCATACTAGACAGCATTAACTTGACAGCACCGCGTTAGAGGGTTTGATTTTGAGGAGAGTGCTATACCCTGGTAGATTCCAGCCGTTCCACAACGGCCACTCCTCGGCCTTGAAGATGCTTCTAGCAGAATTCGACGAGGTAGTCATAGCCGTGGGCAGCGCGCAGGAGGGCTTCACCTGCTGGAACCCTTTCACAGGCGGGGAGAGGATTGAGATGATCAGGGGGTTTACTAAATCGCTGGGCATCGACGAGAGGGTGTGGGTTATAACCCTACCCGACATAAGGATGCCCCCGGCCTGGGTCGCCTACACTCTCTCGCTCTCACCACGCGTGGAAGCAGTAGCGTCAGGCAACCCGCAGGTTTTAGACTTGTTTAAGTGGATTGGCTTGAAAACAGTTGAGATACCCCTCGAGAACCCCCAGGTGTACAAAGGTAGGGTTGTGAGGGAGCTCATGAGCAAAGGCCTGGAGTGGAGGCACCTCGTCCCCAAACAAGTATCCGATTTCATAGACGAGATAAAAGGAGCTGAGAGAGTCAGGAGGTTGTGCTCTAGTGAAACCCCTTGAGATAGACGGGAGCATAGGCGAGGGCGGGGGGCAGATATTAAGGTATAGTCTAGCCCTCTCAGCCCTCACACTCAGGCCCGTCAGGATATTCAATATAAGGGCTAAACGCGACAACCCTGGTTTAAGACCACAACACCTGACAGCTGTGAAAGCCCTGAAAGAGGCTACGAACGCTTTAGTGAAGGGGGCTGAAGTCGG
>WYEE01000006.1 GCA_009904025.1 Thermogladius sp.
CCTCTGAGTCGTATTTTACAACGATGTGCCCGATTTCATGGGCGTTGCCGTCTTTGCCCAGTAGCACCCTGCCGTCAACGATGACACCTCCACCCACACCTGTGCTAATCGTGACGTAGACGATATTCTCTAATCCCCTACCATCACCGTAGTACTTTTCGGCGATAGCGCCGGCTACAGCGTCGTTGATAACGTAAACAGGCTTGCCTAGATATTCCTCCAGAGGCCTCCTCAACTCGAAAGAGCCAACCGGAAGGTTTGGTGTGTTCACTACTACACCTCTCTTGACATCCAAGGGGCCTATCGTCCCAACCCCAACCGACTCCAGAGCTGGCAGATAGGTCTTGAACTCCCTCTCCATGAAGCTTATGATCCCTTCTGCTACGCTAAGCCTACCGCCCTCCCGGGGGGTCCTGAAGGCGATCCTCTTGGTGAAAACCTCGTTCTCTGCTAAGGCTATCCTCGTCCAGGTTGCTCCGACATCAACCGCCAGGTGGATTCTCTTGCCCACCGGTCTTCTCCCTGCCGGCCTGGACCTTCTTGAATAATACCGGTGCGTCCACTATATTGTACCTTTCGATCTGCCCCACCCTGAATTCAACGGGCGATGCCAACGTGAAACCAAAGTTCTCGGAGATGATCGATGACGCTCTCGGCGTTACAGGCGATAGCATTATACTCAGTGCTCTAATGCCCTCGAGGAGACTATACAACTCCTTGCTTGGATCCGGCCTCTCCCACGGTTTAACCTCGTTGACATATGTGTTAAGTACTTTACCCAACTCCTGGGCCTCCGAGAGGGCTTTCGAGACCTCCAAGGCCTCCATGTCCTCAACATACTTGTTTAGCAACGATGTTATAGACTCCTCGATCTTCTTATCCACATCCCTTCTATAGACCTTGCCCCTGACCTTCTTCAACGCAAGTACTCCAACCCTCCTCACAAGGTTTCCATAAGTGTCGGCTAACTCTGAGTTGTATATCGAGTCCATTAAATCTACGGTTGCTTCAACATCCTTATCTAGATTGAATAACTTCATCAACACATACCTTGCACCATCACTCCCATTATACCTCTCGACGAGGAACTCGATCGGTATAACATTGCCCGCGCTCTTACCTATCTTCAGTCCCTTGTTTATCAGGAATGAATGTACGATAACCCTCTTAGGCGGTGGGATGTCGAGGGCTTTCAGCAACGAGAACCAAACCACCGTGTGGAACCATAATATGTCCTTGCCGATCACGTGGTTTACGTTAGGCCAGTACTCGTTGAACCTTGACTCGTCTGTTAAATAACCTATCCCGCTCACATAGTTGAGTAAGGCGTCAAACCATACGTAAATAGTGTATTCTGGGTCGAATGGTACTGGGATACCCCAGGAGACTCTATCTCTAGGTCTCGCCACGGAGACATCCTTCAACCCCTCTGCTTGAACCCTGTTGAGGACTTCCCTAGCGTATGATTCTGGGTAGACGATGTTTGTCTCAGAGAGCAGTTTAACGATGTAATCCTTGAATTCACTCAGCTTGAAATAATATGTCTCCTCCTCCAGCCATTCCAAAGGCTTGTTGTGAATAGGGCAGTAGGGTTTATCCTCAACGACGATGTATTCGCCCGGGGAGTAATATCTTTCACAGTCGACGCAATACCATCCGGCGTATTTCGCTTTGTAAATCAACCCATTCTCGTATAAGCGTTTGAAAGACTCTGAGACTACCTTCTCGTGGTAGCTATCTGTTGTCCTGATGAAGTAGTCGTAGCTTATATTCAACGCCTGCCAGTATTGCCTGTAAACCCCAGCCATTTTATCCACGAAGTCCTTCGGCGGGATCCCCTCCTTCTCCGCAACCCTTTGTATTTTCAAGCCGTGCTCGTCGTTACCCGTCATGAAGAAGACTTTCCTCCTCATAAGCCTGTTGTACCTTGCTATGACATCCGCGAAAACCGTCGTGTAGGCGTGACCTATGTGGGGGGGTGCGTTTGGGTAGTATATCGGCGTCGTGATATAGATAGCGCTCATCTCCAACACCTTATTATCTTGGTTAATCAGTTAAACATTAACTCAGCTTTTTAATTGATACTCCAGGTTTTTAATGAACTTGTCAGCCTTCCTATTAACATACCAAATAAAGTACTTGAGAATATACCTGACTGGTGCGTAGATTGGTGAACGCAAGTAGTACTTGTTCATTATCTCCCCGGCCCAGTAGGACGTGTGTTTCAGCGTCTTGTATAATACCTCAATGTGCTCTCTCTTAACATGATCCTTCAAAAACCAGTTCCCCTTCTTCAAAGCACCCATCGGTACGAAGAACATGGGGACTATAACACTCCTATACGGCTTCAAACGATCCAACAACTCAGCTGTCTTCACTACATCTTCAGGCGTCTCCTCGGGGAGGCCTAGTATGAGAGTCGCCGCTGGAATGATATTGTTCTCATGCATTATTCTGAAAGCGTCTTCAACAACCTCAGGCCACATCTCGGGTGGGTAAGGCGCCGACTTGGCTATCATTATCTTCTTGGCCAGCTCAACACTCCCTGTTTCGATCCCTACTTCAACCCCCAGGAATTTTCTCCTCTCGTTCAAGATGTAATCGTTCATTAGCTTTGAGACAAGCTTATGTTCCTCCTCGGCGTATTTCACGGCTGCTAGACTAGCATGGGCCCACCCTATATCACCTTCACTCCCGATCTTCTCGAGCACGGCCTTGTGGAGCTTTATCAATGGTTCAGGCCTGGGTTTAACCCCGTCAGCCTGATATAAGAGGACGTCCTCGCTGTGGAGTATAACGCCTTTAACACCATGCCTGAGATTAACCTCGACTTCCGCTAGGATTTTATCCAACGGTATAAACCTCAATGGGCGGAGGGTCACACTGCAGAACTTGCAACCCCTGGGACAACCCCTCATTATCTCGACCAAACCATTCACGCTGGGCGCCTTGATTACTGGGATCTCATCTATTGAAGGGGAGTCTGATGGCCCTACGTAAACGTACTCGGGTAGATCCTCGTTGTTCAACGCTTTCTCAACCAGTCCTACTATAACTCTCTCCGCTTCGCCGTCCACGATTGTATCCACACCCCACTTCCTCCACAACTCTAACTCCCACATCCACTGCCACGCTGCCGGGCCCCCGGCAATAAACCTAACACCCTTCTCCTTGGCTTTCCTAATCGCAGGACTCTCCATAAGCCTCTTGAAACTCCTCCTGTTGACCGGTTCGACGCCTGTTATACTCCACCACTCACTGCTCGGGGGCCCGTAGGCGAAATAATCGTGGTGGCCGAACATCAACACTCTCATAGAGTCCAGGTGTTTCTCCAGGTGGTCAGGGTCTATTATAGCGGCTTTAAACCCTGCTTCAACGAGCTTGGCCTCAACCTTCCTCATACCGTAGGGTGCTTCAAGGGGTTTACCTTCATCGTCTACTCTGGGTTTCGGCGCCGTAATGTAGAGCCACAACCACTCTGGCAGGGCTATAGGGGGCCCTGTCGCCACGAAACCAAGGAACTCCTTCCCATGATGGTTTGTCATCATCGTTCTATCGGTGGTTAGGACAACCTCGTACTTCACCTAACCACCTCAACTACCCCACTCTTCTCCAACTCTTCCACTAGGTCGGCGCATTTGCTATCCGGTACAACAATAGGCTTCTTCCAGTTTTTAATCGCATTCTTTAATATTTCAAGGGCTTTACTGCAGTCGGCAACCTCAACCCTCTTTATAGAGAGAGAAAGCGATATGTTGTTCAGTAAGATATCCCTATACCGCTCGTAGAATTTGTTATGGTCAAGCCTGGTTAAAAACAATATGTTGAAACGCCTGTTTTTCTTTGCGATTGAAAGCCTTGATATAGTGCTGTATATCTCGAGAGGCGAGAAGTGATCTCCAACATCCAGCACGATTACGTTTAGGCCTCCCTGGAATACCTCCCCAGCCAATTTAACCATCTTGGTCGTTCTTTGCAATCCCTATATAACACCGCTGAATTATAAGTATAGCAACGTGGTGTATATGAAAGCGTATGTATCAATAGACTTAGAGGGTATGCCGGGTATAGCCTCCACCACTATGACATCGCCTGATAAGACCCAGTTTTCGACGGCGGTTAAAATTATGAGCGAGATCTCAGACTTTATCTCGAAGAAGCTTCTTGAGATCGGGTTCAGCGAAGTCTATATAGCTGACAGCCATGGTTTTATGACAAACGTAGATTACACAAGTCTACGCGAGGGTGCATACCTGATACAAGGGTATCCCCGGCCTTTCTCTATGCTCACAATGCTAGACGGCAGCTTCTCCGCAGCCCTTTTCATCGGCTACCACGCTGCCGCTGGAACTGTAAAAGGGTTCTTGGATCATACTATGAGTGGTAGGGTCTTCCACGAGGTGTTCTTGAACGGTGTGAAAGCAAGCGAGTTCTTGATCAACGCTCTGTACGCCAGGGAGAAGGGCGTCCCGGTTATCCTGGTTGCAGGTGACTCGCACTTGAAGAGGGAGGTTGAGACGCTATCACAGAACATAGTGTTCGTCGAGATGAAGAGAGGCCTTTCCAGGTACGCCGCAGTCTACCCTCCTCTATCGGTGGTCTTAAGGGAACTGGCTAAAGGTGTTGAAGAAGCGGTCGATAGACTTAAGAGGAAGCTAGAGTTCAAGATCCACCTCCACCCTCCCTACGATTTGACCTTGAGATTCCGCGAGAGCCTTGTCGCGGATGTAGCCGAAATGACAGGGGCGGAGAGGCTCGACGCCTACACTGTAAGGAAAACATTTACCACTGCGGAGGGGATGCTCGGGTTCATCGAAGTACTCGCCTACATGGGCCTGGGCGTCGAGTACTTGAAAAACTCAATTAAGTAGGTTAACCTCTCCACCCAACCCTATTTTTTCGCCTAGAGAGCTTAGACTCCCTATCACAGTGGATCTAAGTTGTGTGAACCTCTCGTGGGCCCTACTCTCGCTGGCGATTGAGCGAAGCTGGGATAAGAGAGCGCTCAACCCCCTGAACACTCTTGTGGCAGTCTCCTTTTCCGAGTCCACTATTTTCATCGCTGAGTTAACAATATCTGCCATAATTCCAGCGAATACGTCCATCAATTCTTTATTCTCGAAAATACTGCGGGGCGGGTAAGACAGGGCGATAGACTCCAAGACCTCGATCATGACTTCAAGACAACATGGGTGGCATTCGGAGAGTTTAAAGCCTGCGA
>WYEE01000074.1 GCA_009904025.1 Thermogladius sp.
TTCTTATTCTCCAGCGGCTTAGCCCCCTCTCTCGCTTTCTCCTCGACCACGAGGCGGAGGATGTAGGAGGCTTTCCTCCTGGATAGAACCTGGTTGTTGTTGCCGCAGTAGGGGGAGTAGATGCAACGGGGGCAACCGTCCTCGCAATTGCACTTGGAGACTATATCTAATGCGATCTCCTCCGCTCTCTCAAACCTCTCGAATAAGAGTCTGGCAAGCCCGCTCCCACCCGGTGCGGCATCGTAGACGACGATATCGCCGCTAGGGTAGCTTACCCCACCCATGTCGGTTAAGCCAGCGCCGCAGACAAGCCTGGCTGCGGAGATCAAAGCGTGCTCGATAGCGTGGAAGGCCTCCGCGTGGTCTACCTTGCTGAACTCGTCTAGCTCGGGGTATTTTATCAAGACTGCCTTAGTCGGGTACGTGTATTTAATCGGGAGGTCAAACCAGTATTTTCCTCCGTTCTTTTCGTCGAAAACGTTCCTCACAACGTAGCCCTCCACAGAGATTTCCAGCTCGACGTCAGCGTACTCCAAGGGTATGCCGCGAGCGGTCACCCTTTCATCCAGGATATTATAGTCTAGAACATCCACTGTGTACAATGGTTTTGTATAATAATCCACCTCCCCTTCCAGCCTCTTAACATGCGCCTTCCTCTCGTCAATGTCGAGGCCGAGTGAGATGTAAGGCTTGGTCTGGGATAGGTAGATTGCCCCTGGGTATAGGTCTAGGATCGCCTGGGGTAACTCCCTATGGCCTAGAACTCTACCATCTTCTTCAAGGATCTCAACTTGTGGTCCACCGCTCCGGATGCTACCGTACTCCTCAAGGATCCTCAAGGCAAGGGCTCTCCTCGGGTACGCGTAGCTGCCTCTAACGTAGACGGCGCCCTGCTCGACTAACAGGTCTAGAGCCCTCCTCCAGACAGGAGGGAGATCGCTTATTCTGGCACGCCTGCTCTCAAGAAGGTATGCCAGTAGGTGGATTTTCCCTACCTCGATGTTAGCTGGCTCTATGACGGAGGGGGGTGTCTCCTGGTTGAAGAACTGCTGGGGATACCTCTCGTAGTATGAGTCTATAGGGTCGTCGCCTAGGATCGTGAAGACGAAGCCGACTCTACCCCTCCTACCCGCCCTACCCGCTCTCTGGAGGTACTTCGTGTAGCTTGGCGGGGGCGATGCCATAATTACGGCGTCTAGATCCCCTATGTCTATGCCCAGCTCAAGGGTTGGAGTTGAGGCGACTGCCAGTATCTCCCCCCTCTTCAACTTCTCCTCCACACTCCTCCTCTCCTCTGGTGGGAGGCCGGCCCTGTGGACTAAAACATTGTTTCCGAAACTCCTGGAGCTGATCCTGGCTACGAGCTCGGCCATCTGCTGGCTGTCCACGAAGATTATGTGCTTCAACCCCCTTCTCGCTAGGATGCTCGAGAGCGCTGCCGCGATAGTCCACCTGCTCAAGTAGCCTGTGGACACAAGCGCGTGAACCGCGAGGCCCCTCCTCCTGTTAGGCCCTTTAACCACTGCGACATCCACGCCTAGAATGCTCTCAGCAAACTCCTTGGGGTTGCTTAAAGTAGCTGATGAGGCGATGAACTGGGGGCTGCCACCCCTAGTGAGTTTCACCCTGTCCACGATGTATTTCAAGTGTGTTCCCAGAACCCCCTCGTAGACGTGGAGCTCGTCGACTACGAAGAACTTCGCTTTCTCAACGAACATCCTGATGGCACTACTCCTAGCTAGGCCCACGTGGATCATATCCGGGTTTGTTATGAGTATTGAAGGAGGGTTGAGCCTCATCCTCCTCCTAGCCTCGCTAGGGGTGTCACCATCGTATATTCCCGCCGAGACCCTCCCGAAGGTCATATACTTGTAGAATCTGCTCAGCTGGTCTCTGCTCAACGCCTTCGTAGGATAGGTTAAAACAGCCCTTGGTAGAGGCGTTGGATTAGAGTAGAGGTCTGCGAGAATGGGTAGCAGGAAGCCCTCGGTCTTCCCTGTACCAGTGCCGGCCACGATGACTGTGTGGAAGCCGCTTCTAATATACTCGAACGCCTCGTACTGGAACTTGTAGAGCCTTGTCAAACCAGCCTTCGCCAAAGTTTTCTTCAAGTCGCCTGGTATCTCCAGCTCCTCTATCCTAGGGCCTCCCTCGGGTTCACCGCTCTCCTCAACGTATTCATGTATAATAGCAGCCCCTGACTTAGGGTATAAGCTGACCAGCTCGCTGTTAACCTCCAATAAGATCCTGTTTCTAATCATACGTTCTGTCTCACTGCACTCCTATAACCACTATAGTCTCAGTAAACCATTTATTTGTAGCAGTCTATCACAGGTTTACAGGATGACTAGTCTTGAGCCTCGATCTGGAGGCCTGGGTTAAGAAGGGGGAGGAGCTTGGTGCTGAGTACGTTGACGCGAGATACCAGGAGCACGTCTACGAGATCCTTGTCTTGGACAACGGTGTCCTGAGGGAGGCAACGGTTTCGAGAAGTAGGGGGGTTGGCTTCAGGGTTTTATACAAGGGTCACCAAGGCTACGCCTCCACAAACGATCTCTCCCCGGGCTCTGTTAATAGGGCGCTGGAGGAGGCTTTCAGGATTGCCAGGGCTCTAGAAGGCAGGTCTAGGCCTGTTAGGCTGGCTGAGAGGGGGAGTTTCAGGGATAGGATTATCAGCAACTACGCTATTGAACCCCTTGAAGTAGACTTATCCGAGAAAATAGAGTTGCTTAAGGCGATCCACGGTAGTCTGAGAGAGGAGAAGTCTCTTTCAAGCATACTCCTAAGGTATGGTTTCGAAAGGGATAGGAGGATCTCGGCTTCCTCTAGGGGCGACTACGTGGATTTCACGAGGAGGATGATAGGTGTCGGCGGGGTTCTTGTAGCGCAGGTTGAGGGCTCCATGGAGAGGCTCTCCCACGGCGAGTCCAGGGTTGGGGGGTGGGAGTTCGTGAAATACTTCGACTGGTTCAGGTACTTCAAGGAGAACGCCGAGCTAGTGGTCGGCGCCGCCAAGGCTAAGAGGCTTCCCCCGGGCAGGTATGATGTGGTTTTAGACAACGAGATGGTGGGCCTGTTAATACACGAGGCGTTCGGCCACGCCTCAGAGGCTGATATAGCCGTGTCGGGCGGGAGCGTGCTGGAGGGCAAGATCAGGAGCCCCGTGGCAAACGAGCTCGTGTCTATCGTGGACGATGGGAGGGTTGAGGGAGGCGTCTACGTCCCCTATGACGATGAGGGGACACCTAAGAGGAAAGTCTACTTGGTTGAGAAAGGGGTTTTCAAGGGGTTCATCAACAACCTGGAGACGGCTGCACACTACAACGCTGAGCCCACGGGCAACGGGAGGGTTATGGGCTACCCGGACAGCATACTCGTGAGGCAGACGAACACGTATCTCGAACCGGGGGATTGGGATCCATACGAGATAATACAGGATACCCGGAGAGGCGTATACGTCAAGGGTCGAGGCGCGATGGGAGGGGAGGTCGACCCGGCTACAGGCTCCTTCACATTCACGGGCGGCCCGAGCTTCCTGATCGAGGGTGGTGAAGTCCGGGGGATGGTTAGGGGGGTCATGCTGGCGGGTAATATCCTTGAGACGCTACGGAATGTCGACGCCGTGGGCTTCGACCTCGAGGTTAAAACAAGCGTCTTCGGCGGTTGCGGGAAGGGAGACCAGCTTGTGAGGGTCGGGGACGGCGGTCCCCACGTGAGGGTGAGAGGTGTCGCGATTGGCGGCTGAACCCCAGCCCGAGTTGCTTCTAAGGGAGGCTGCTAGGAGGGGGTTCAGCGAGCTGGAGATCGTCGTCTCACAGGTGGAGAGGTTTAGAGCTGAGATATCCGCTAACATGATTAAGCCTGTTTCAGCAGGGTCTAGAACCATCTATGGTTTAAGAGGCGTAATTGGGAAGAGGGTTGGAGGCCTATCCGTGAGCGACCTTGCTGTAGGGGTCGAAGACATTTTAAGAGACCTGGAGAGGATTGTGAGAAACTCGCCGGAGGATCCCAACTGGCCTGGCTTCCCACCCAGAATTTACAGGGGTAATAGGGCGGAGACGTACTCGAGGGAGTTCGACGAGCTGGGCCCTGAGAAAGCGGTGGAGTTAGCTGGGTTGATCGTGGAGGAGGCCTTAGAGGAGGGGAGGAGTGTAGGGGCCGATAAGACATACGTGGTCAACGCGTATGTGGAGCTGGCTAGGATCAACATGAGAGTCGTGAACACGAATGGAGTTGACGTGGTTGAGAAGTGCAGCATGTTCTCATCGGGTGGTGGTGTAAAATCGATTTTCAGCGGGGTGGAGTCGACATACCACTTCTCCATCGGGGCTAGGAGGGTGGAGGAGGAGGGCCTGGGCGAGAGGGTTAGGCAGGCGGTCTCGCACACCAGGCTGTTCGCGAACCCGTCTACACCTGAGTCAGGTGTCTACGAGCTGGTTTTAACCCCGAGAGTGTTCGGGGAGGTGTTGACCTATGTTGTTGCGCCCGCTGTATCGGGCCTCAACATACTGGAGGGGAGGAGCCCTCTTAGAGGCAGGGTTGGGTTGAACGTGTTCGACGAGAGGATCACAATACGCGACGACCCTCTCCTACCCCTACACTACGGGTCGAGGAGCTTCGATGATGAGGGTGTGGGAGTGGTGGCGAAGACTGTTTTCGATAAAGGCGTGTTCAAGACCCCTCTCACAAACTACTATGCGTCCAGGAGGCTCAACACGGAGGCGACTGGGAACGGTTTCCGGAGTGTGCCCGGTGTTTCAACTACTCCTACACCAACCAACCTGGTGGTGGAGGGTGGGAGTGGTGGACTAGAAGAATTTGTGAGAGATGTGAGGAGAGGTGTAGTAGTCTACTCCACTATAGGAGGGTGGATGAGCAACTTCGTTGCAGGGCAAGTATACTTCACTGTAACACACGGCCTCCTAGTAGAGTCGGGCTCTGTGAAACCGGTCAAGTCGTTCGTGGTCACAGGCAGCATCTTCGACTGGCTTGGCGGGAAACTGGTTGCCGTGGGGTCGGACTCGGAGACCAACTTTAACATAGTGTCGCCGAGCCTCTACGTCCGTGAAGCTATGGTTTCAGGCGGCTAGTCAACGTACCTCAGGTTCCTCGCCTTATAGGGCTCAAGGCTCATCAAGCCTTTATCCGTCTTCAACACTATCCTACCCTGCTCGTC
>WYEE01000047.1 GCA_009904025.1 Thermogladius sp.
ACTGTAGGAGCTGGGATTTCGCTGTACCTGGGTCGCCGACTAGGAGGACGTGGATGTCCCCCCTAATCCTCGTCCCGTCGAACATTAACTTCGGGACGCCGCCGAAGAGGAGCAGGGCTATTGCCTCCTTTATATCGTAGTAGCCGTAGATAGAGGGGGCTATACTCGCTATAATCTTCTCCCTGATCCAAGGGTCTTTAGCGAGCTCTCTTATCTTCTCCTCGTCCTCCCTCGTTATCTCTATCTCCTCGAGCACCTTCTGCTGGACGTCCACGTGGTTTGCCTCTATGTAGAACGAGAAAACAGACCTCCCAGAGGCCTTCTGCACTGCCTGAGTCGGCATAACCCTTAGGATCCCGGTTATAAGACTCCTGTCACCCGGCCTGGCGGAGTCGACTAAATCGCCTGTCAATACCACCTCTATGCTCCTCGGTATTTGGCCTGGCGGTATCTCCTCGGGCCTCTCCTGAACGACGATCTTCTGCCAGTCGAGAAACTTGCTCTTCTCCAATACTAGCTCGAACCTGCCCGTCCTCCCGCAGACCGGGCAGACAACAGGTTTCTCAATCCTCTCACCCATCTCACCCTGCTCAGGGTAGTCGAACTCGTGGAGAGCACCCTCCGGCGTTATGTGGACGTAGTGTGCTTTCACCAACTTGGCTTCAACCCTTGTAACCCTTGTGACAATCCCCTCTATCGCAACGAATTTCCCTATGTAGTCGCTTGTCAACTCCCTTATCTTCAGTACTCTAGGGGGCTGTCTAATCCTAGCGTATACTCTGCCTGCGACCTCAGCATACTCGGGCTGCTCCTTCCGGAGATACTCGGCTAAAGCAGACGAGAACTCCTCAAGAGCCTGATCAGGTTCCTCCTCGATGTGTCTTGCTAAAGCTCTATCATACAGTATTATATCGCTGAAGTCGACTACAAGGCTCTTCTGCATCATGTGGGCCATTCTGAAAACTCTCTCCCTGTACTTGAAGTTACCCGAGGTGTCCCTGAAGTCCTGGAGGAACTTGTAGAACTTTATCTTCCAGTCAACAGCCTCCTCGGCGACACCAGCTGGAGGAACCTCGGCCACCCTACTCACCCAACTTCCTCCTCCACAATGCTAGGATGGAGCGAAGGGTCCTAGACAAATACTTCTCCTCCTCGCTCAGCTTCTCCTCTATATCCTGCTGTACATCCGGTAGAAGCGAGTAGTTGAGTATTTTCTTAACCCTCGTCTTCAGGATGGAGTCCATTGAGTCCTCAATCCTCTTGAGCTCGTCGAGCTTCGACAAGTCCCCTGTGGACTTCGCCTCCTCAACAATCTCCTTCCTAGCCTTGAACATCGCCATGTAGAAGAACCCCTTCAACTTGTTTGTCAACGGTTTATGTGGGCCAGCCTCCTCGTTGTAGGCTAGGACAGACAGCTCTCCCACAGGGATCCTCGTGTCCTTGATCCTCACATACCCTTTCTTCCCTAAAACCTCGGCGATCCACCTTGGGATAGTGTACTCAGCTCCCTTAACCATCTCCAGCACACCCTCGAATGTCACCAGTTTAAAGCCCTCCTTGTACACATCTACTTTAACCTCATCCTCCTCGAAATCCCTTCTCAGAAAATCCAGTACTCTACCGTAAACCAATTCGAAGAGCAATCAGCTCCTCCTCCACTATCTTATCGATTAAAAGTGGTTTATTTACCCGATACCAAATTAGGGTGTAAGTAGGTGATCGAGTTTGAGTGAGCAGCCTTTTCTTTTATGGGCTGAGAAGTACAGGCCTAGGACCCTCGACGAGGTTGTCAACCAGAAGGAGATAGTCGCCAGGTTGAAGAAGTTTGTTGAAGAGAAGAATATGCCCCACCTCCTTTTCGCGGGCCCCCCGGGCACGGGGAAGACGACTCTAGCACACTGCCTAGCACACGACTTATACGGCGATAACTATAGGCAGTATATGCTGGAGTTGAATGCCAGCGACGAGAGGGGTATCGACGTTATCAGGAGTAAGGTGAAAGAGTTCGCTAGGACGAGGGTTGCCGGCGACGTCCCGTTTAAGATAATACTGCTGGATGAGGCCGACAACATGACAGCAGACGCCCAGCAGGCCTTGAGGAGGTTGATGGAGCTATACACTGCCTCCACCAGGTTTATCCTAGCAGCCAATTACCCGAGTAAGATCATTGAGCCTATTCAAAGCAGGTGCGCGGTATTCAGGTTCACGCCTTTATCAAAGGAGGACGTAGTCGGCAGGCTCAAATACATTGCCGAGAAAGAGAGCGTTAAATACAGCGAGGACGCGCTTGAGACAATATACGATTTGTCGGAGGGGGATATGAGGAAGGCGATAAACATACTCCAGGCAGCGTCGGCTCTAGGAGAGGCGACTGTTGAAACAGTCTACAAGGTCGTCGGCTTAGCCCATCCGAGAGAGGTGAGGCAGATGCTACAACTGGCTTTAAACGGGAACTTCAACGAGGCTAGGAGCAAATTAAGGGATCTAATGTTGAACTATGGTTTAAGCGGGTTGGATATAATTAAGCAGATCCACCGCGAGATATTCTCAAGCGACCTAAAACTACCCGATGAGGCTAGGATTCTCATAGCCGATCTAGCGGGGGAGATACAGTTCAGGCTTGTCGAGGGATCCGACGATGAGATACAGTTGAACGCCTTCCTAGCAAGGCTAGCCTTCATGGGGCGGAAGTTCAAGCCTACTTAAGGTGGTTTATTGAGCGAGAACCTACCCTGGGTTATCAAGCATAGGCCGAGGAGCCTGGAGGAATTCGTAGACCAGGAGGAAGCCAGGAAAAGCTTCATAGAGTGGTATGAGCAGTGGAGGGCTGGGAGACCGGAGAAGAAGGCGGTTTTACTCCACGGCCCTGCTGGGACGGGGAAGTCTAGTTTCGTCCAGGCCTTCGCCAACTCCTACAACCTTGAACTATACGAGATGAACGCAAGCGACTATAGGCGGAGGAGCGATATAGAGAGGTTGGCGAGAGTAGCTGCCTCGACCGGGAGCCTAAGCGGTAGAGGCAAATTGATCTTCCTAGATGAGGTGGATGGTTTAAACCCTAAATCCGATGAGGGGGGTGTTGAAGCAATCCTCCAGTTGATAGAGGTGTCCAAGCACCCCGTGGTAATGGCTGCCAACGATGCATACAACCCTAACATAAGGTCTCTTAGAGATGTCTCGCTCTTAATAGAGTTCAAGAGGCTGAGGGAGACAGCCGTCGTCCAAACGCTTAGCAGGATATGCGAGAAGGAGAGAATCCATTGCGAGCAAGACGGGTTGAAGGAGATTGCTAGGAGGAGCGAGGGGGATTTGAGGAGTGCTATAAACGACCTCCAAGCTATAGCCGAAGCCTACGGCAGGGTCACATTAGAACTAGCTAAGGCTCTCAGTGCTTACAGGAATAGAGAGTACGCTCCCTTCGAGGCTTTGAGGAGGATATTCAACGCGAAGTATATTTTCCAGGCACGCGACGCGATCAACTCGGCTAACATAGATTATGATACACTCATGATATGGATTAACGAGCATATACCTACATACTATGATACCCCGGAGGAGGTTTCAAGAGCCTATGATGCCCTGAGTAGAGCCGATGTGTATTTGGGTAGGATAATAAAATCGGGTTCCTGGGACCTACTCAACTATGCTATGGAGCTAATGGGGCCTGGCGTGGCGTTTTCCCGGAAAACATACAAGGGGAGGTTCGTGAAATTCACTTACCCAGAGAGGTTCAGGCTTTTATCCGAGACAAGGAAGGCTAGGGAGATGAGGGATAGCATAGCTGAAGCACTTGCGAGAAGGCTTCTCACAAGTAAGGCCACCGTGAGATCGGAGGTTATACCATACCTTAAAGTCATTTTCACGTCGAACCCCAAGATGGCGGCTGGGATAGCTAGAGAGTACGGCTTAACGGAGGAGATGGTTAAATTCCTCGCGGGCGGTAAAGCAGGCGAGGTCTTATCCCATCTTAAAAAGCCCTCTAGAGGTAGGAGGTCTTAAGCCTGACAATCCTGAGCCTACCGTACCTCTTTTCCTCGACCACCCCCTGCTCAGCTAACTCAACGATAATCTTCTCGAGTATTGAGAAATGTATCCCAGTCAGCTTGGCTAGCTTTGTTATGTTGAGCTCGCCGTGTTCTCTAAGCGTCTCGATGACGATCCTCCTCTTATCCATCATCTCAGCTAGCACCCATCGATATCTTCCTCTTTATTAAGTCCAGGAGGTACTGCTCCAATAAGTCTAGTGGCCCGTAGCTCACGCCCATCAACGTTGTCCTACCCTTCATCCCCTTCCCGCTCGACCTCGCCTCAATAACACCCGCCTTCTTAAGGTTCATCACGTATTCGTAGACCTGTGTATGCTTCCTAGGTTGCAGGTTGAAGCTCTCGCATACGATCTCGTATTCTTTCTCGACATCCCCTATTTTCACATACGGTTTACCCGTCCTCCTCAGTAAGCGTACAGTAGATAGCAGTATTAGAAGCTCGTGCAGGCTACTGTAATTTATAGCCTCGGATATGCTCAGGATATCCCTGCTGACCTTCATGATCGCCTTCCTAACATGGTCTAAGCTCAGCCTCTTAGCCCTCTCGCTCTCCGCTATTACGCCCGCTATCATCAACACCTCGATGGCGTGCCTAGCGTTACCCCCGCCACCCTTGTCATACCCCTCGTATTCTGCTATGAATTTCAGTACTGAATCATCGTATGTCCCCTCGTAGAAGGCTTTGCTAGCCCTGTACTTCAATATGTCGTATAGCTGGCTTGAAGTATAAGGCTCCAGCCTGATCATGTGTCTCAACAGGTAGCTTTCTAGAGCCGGGTCTAGGAGGGATAGTTTAGCCGTGTCCTGAGATATGAATATGAAGTTCAACCTCTTCACAGGTGTCTCGAAAACATCGTATGCTCTCACAACGAAGTAGACGGCATCCCTCCCGGCTAGGCTTGCGAAATAGTGGAATTCATCCAGGGAGACTATTGCGTACTGGTCTGTCTCATCAAGGTATGTTAGGAGGGCCTCGAACATCTCCC
>WYEE01000031.1 GCA_009904025.1 Thermogladius sp.
TTGTGGGGTGGGTCGACCAAGCCGTCTGTGACGTGGGGCTGGAATACTATTATCGACGCTATCGTCAAGTAGAGGTCGTCACGCCACTTCGCTAACACCGGGTACGGGTCTACTACCCCGTGACCCCTCTTCGCGAGGAACTCTATGAACCTGCTCCTCGTCTCCTGTAGCGTTAGAGGCTTCAACCCCTTGTAGTCCTTGTACAGGAAATCGTATTTTGAACACGGTCTATCAGGACATGTCTCCCTGGGCCTAGTGCTCCACATAACCCCCTCGCATCTACCACACTTATACTTCTCGTACCCGTATCTCCTCAAGTAACCTAAATCTATCCCGCTTGACGACAAGAGTACCCCCGACTAACTTCAAGGAAGTTATTAGAGGAACGTATAATAAAGCTTCTCTATTCTAAGAGATAAAAGACTCGCGTGCCGGAGAACTTACATGCCGAATAGTGAGCCGAGGCCTTCAGCCAACTGCTCCTCGCTAACAGTCTCCTCTTTCTTCTCCTCCTTCTCTTCCTTCTTCTCCTCCTTAGCAGGCTGCTGTGCCGCCGCAGGCTGGGCTACAGGTGCTGTAGCTACGGGTGCTGCCAGGGCTTGCTCCAGCACTTTACCTACGTCGATTGTCTTGAGAGCCGCTACAAGCGATTTGACTCTGACATCGTCCACCGCCACTCCAGCGGCCTCCAGAACCTTTTTCACATTCTCCTCGCTAATTTCTTTTCCCGCTTTATACAATAGTAGGGAAGCATATATGTACTCTATAAAGCACCACCTCTGCCACGCAATTCTAAATTGTTTCAGGGCTTTTTAAATGCGTGCAGGGGTTTAAAACAGTATCAGTCGAAAAGAGTCCTACATGCCGAATAGTGAGCCGAGGCCTTCAGCCAACTGCTCCTCGCTAACAGTCTCCTCTTTCTTCTCCTCCTTCTCTTCCTTCTTCTCCTCCTTAGCAGGCTGCTGTGTCTGCGGTTGTTGAGCAACACCTACTGTTAAGCCGAGTTCGGGTGCTTTACCGGACACCTCCGCAGCCAATGCTAGGGCCTTCGAGTGAGCCGCCTTAATGATTTCCCCGATAGTGTCGGGTGTTATAAACGCGGCTTCGACCGCGAGGCTTAAGGCCTCTCTGTGGGCTTTAGCGAGCGTCAGCCTTAGTATCTCCGGTTCTGGGAGCGCTATTTCGACCCCTATCTTCAGGTAGTCTAAAACAGCCTTCTTCAACATCTCCGTGTACTCGTCTATGTTCAACACCAGCTTGTCACCTGGTATAGCGACCCCGCCGTCGTAGGCTACTTTAATCCTTAATCTAACCTCCTTCAACGGGAGGTCTAGTTTCTGGAGGAGGCTGGCTAGCTCGGGGGAGATTTTATCGCCGGGTTTAGCCACAGATGTGTCTTTAGATATTTGAATGGAGTTGCCTACCACCTTGGTAGGTATCTTAAGCTTCCCGAAAACACTTAACATGGGGCCCGGCGGAATCCCTGTGTCGCCTTCCGGTATTACTATCTCGCTTGAAGCCGTGTCTCCGGGCTTATAGTAAGTGTAGGATTTGTATTTCTCTATTAGATTGCTTAACTCGAATGAGTTCATATTGGACATCAACACAGCTATCTGCCCTGTCAAATACTGTGTCAACCCGGTTTTCTCCGGGTCTATACCCGCCTCTTTGAGAGCGATGCCAAGTAGCCTGGGTTTCACAACTCTAATAACCGCTCTGCCTCCAAGCTTCTTCCTCAATTCCTGGAACTTACTTGTTGGGAAACCCGTTAAATCCGCTATGAGAATAGACTTGTGGTTTCTAATCTGCTCAGCTATTTCTCTAACTATTTTAACCTTCCACTCGGGTACCTCCCTCCCCTTAACTAGAGCGGGCATTCCTATACACCCTTAACCTCCACTGGAATACCCATCGTCGTCTTCACAATAATCCTATCTATATTAGCCTGCCCCTGCGGTAGCTTGACCTCTAAAGCCGATATCACTGCGAAAGCGTTCTCCGCTAGATCCTCTGGCCTCATATCCACAGTGCCTATCGCCGCCATCACCTGTGGTTGATCTTTCAACCTAGCTAGAACAGCATTCTTAAACCTGTTAATTAGAGCCGATATATCTGATCCAGGTGGGACGGGGACGGGAGCTTTACCTCTAGGGCCTAAAGCAGGTCCAAGAGTCCTGCCCACGATTGACATTAAATCCGTTTTAACTAGAACCCAATCGCATGAGCCCGCAATCTTCTTGGCGTTCTTCTTTGAAATACCTTGAAGGTCGTTCGACGTCATCACAATAAATGCCCCCGACTGCTTAGCCTTCTCGGCCATGTCACCATCTGCTACGACACATATCCTCTGGTCCTTGCCTCTGCCTCTCGGTAATATAACAGTCTCTCTAATCTTCCCTCCTAGCTCCTTCACGTTGACATCTCTTAGAGTTATAATTAAGTCGACGGACTCCTTGAAACCAGCATTCTTATATAATAGGGCTTTCTCGAGAGCTTGTACAAGAGCCTCCTTTGCTACCGGCATCAAGACACCTCTTTCTCCCACTCGCTCTCATACCTGTTCAGCAACTCATCGTAATACCCTTCATCAACGAGCTTTTGAACCTCCCTCGGATCCTTGCCTTCTACGGTTAATCCGATAGACCTCGCCGTGCCTAGAACTGTTTTAACCGCTGCCTTCAATGTTTTAGCAGTCAACTTATCTTTTTTTAGAAGCGCGACTTTAACAACCTGCTCCATCTTCAAATCACCGATCTTCTGGTGAGCCGGGTCGCCGGTGAACTCTTTGGCGCCAGCCTCCTTGAGAAGTAGAGCTGTCGTCGTCGGCACTCCAACTTTAATCTCGTACTCCTTTGTAGTCGTATCTACATGTATCTCAACTGGGACGCTTAACCCCTCAAACCCTTTAGTAGCCTCGTTAATGGCTTTCACGACCTCGCCTACATTCAACTTAAGTGGGCTCAATGTAGGCCCCAGAGGCGGCCCCGGGGTGGCCTTTCCCCCTTCAACCATTACCCTGATAACCTTCTTACCCAAGACTACTCACCTTTCTTAACCGGTTTAACATACTCGCCTGAAATCGTTATAGGTATAGCGTGGGTGGCTTCTAAAATGCTAACTGTAAGCATGTTTTTATTCTTATCTACACCTGTAACCTGGGCTCTCATACCCTTGAAAGGCCCTCTCACAATCTCAACTAAGTCCCCAACTTTAATGGACTCGACGACAGGCTTGGGTTTGATAAGCCTCTCTAACTCCTCTCTCGAGACAAGTATCAGCGACCCACTCTTAAGATGTTTAACCTCGGAGATAACCCTGTATATACCGGCAGGTCTCGATGATTCAATGAAGACATACCCTCTAACACCCGGCGGGATTATCAGGCTTGCTATCCCTACATCCTCCCCTCTCTCAGCCAGCTCTCTAATCCTCCTCTCTAAGATGACCGCTACATCCATCTCCCTGCCGACAGTAGTTCTAACAGCGTATATCTTAGGCTCCTCATTAGACATGGGTTACCCCGCCATCTGAGGGAATAGGAAAGCGTAGAACACGACCCTGATAACGAAAGCTATGCCTCCTACAATCGCCATTCCAAGTAAACTAAGCTTCAGCGTGGTCATGAAATCATCTCTCTCGGGCTTCGCCGCCACTGTGAAAATCTTCCTCCACTGGTCGACTATCTCCCTGAAATTCAACTACACCACCGTGAGCTAGGCCGGTAAAACTCTTTCCAGGTATTCGATTGGATCAAACAGTTTTAAATCTTTGTAATCCTGCCCGACACCAATGAACAACACTGGTTTCCTAATAGCGTAGACGATGCTTATGGGTACGCCGCCTTGCTCATACGCGTCGGCTTTCGCTATGACCACAGCGTCGACACCTATCTTCTCGCTGAAAAACCTAGCTTGCTCCAAGGCGTCGTTCCCAGTCAACGCGTCTACGACGAGGATCCTCATGTCTGGTTTAACCACTTTCACGATCTTCCTAAGCTCCTCGACCAAGTCCACGTCGGTATGCATTCTACCCGCCGTATCTATCAGCACAACATCGTAGCCCTTGCTCTTAGCGTGGAGAACGCTATCGTAGGCTATTGAAGCCGGGCTTACACCATACCTCCCAGTAAAGACGGGGACCCCTATTCTATCACCGTGAATCTTAAGCTGCTCTTGAGCCCCAGCTCTGAAAGTATCAGCGGCAACCATTAGCGGTTTAAACCCTTTCTCTTTAAGGTAGAAAGCTATCTTAGCGATAGTAGTCGTCTTGCCTACGCCGTTGACACCTAGAAAAACTATCTTAAACGGCCTCCCGCCTCTAATAATGTTATCGAAGTCTATAGTACCCGCCTCTTTAAAATAGCCTAGAATGATCTCTCTGAGATATGCTACTAAACCTCCTCTATCCCTCACAACATTTCTTTCGATAGCCTCGCTGACTCTTTTCGAGATGTCTTCAGCAACCTCTAACGCGACGTCGTTTGAGACCAACTCTATTTTAAGCTCTTCTAGCTCCCCGTATAACTTGTCTTTGGAGAAGGCTATCGAGGAAATCTTGTCTACGAAGTTCGAAAAAACGTTTTTGAGCCGTTTAAACAAAGAAGCCCCCTTCACTTATTCTCTATTACTCCGCTCTCCCAGAAGCCCCTGCTTGCCTTGATTGAAGCTGGGCGTAAACCTGGGCTAAAATCTGCTGAATATAAGAGTACTCTTCGACGACGGATTTATAGTCTCTCTGAAGCCTGTCAATTATCTTCTTAACCGCTTGAAGTCTCTTCTCCAATATGCTTACTCCTTGCTCCCTGGTAGCCCTAGCATAGTAGTTTAAGCCTAGATTCACAATAATATTGGTCTCCCATCCCTCTGAAACCTGGGCTGGAATCATGGCCGAGCCGAGCCTGTTTAAGAGAACATATATTTGAGGGGAGCCTTGCGGGAGGCTCTTTAGAGTTTCTATGACGAGCTGTAGCTCAGTGTACTGTGTTAGGTATGTGTTTAAAGCCGATTGAATCGCCCCCGCATACTCTTTGAGCTCTTCGGCCCTAGCTACAAGCTCCTCCAGCGAGACAACCCTCTCCTCCGTTTTCTTGCTCATCCAACAACCAGCCTCTCGACTCTCAGGAATTCTAAGACGTTGCTCCGGGTAATCTCCTCAGGGCTTATTTCTTTAACCTCTTCTACAACAATATGTTTTCTCCTGAGTTTATGATTGCTTCCGAGAATTGAATACACTTTCTCCAAAGCCTGCTCTTTCGTCAACGCCCTAACCTCTTTTGTGAACTTCTGCCAGGTTGGGTACCTGTCGTGGCTAACAAGCATCCTCCCCGTGACCTTGAATATCTTTACCTCGCTCATCAGCCACCACCGAAGCCCCTTCTAATCCTCAGTATTTCAGGGCCTGTAGTTATACCCCCGACTATGATACCCCTATTATTAGCAATTATACCACTCTTTATAAATGGCACTCCAGCGTTAACGGTTGCTTTCTCCACGGATACCCCCAGAATCTGCCGGATAACATCTATTTCCTCCTGTGAGATGTCGGGGTGGACTACCCCACCAACGTCGTTCACGACGCCTAGGCTACCAGGTATAGGCAAGTTGAGTAAACTCCTTTTAACGAGGCTGACGCCTACAACCTCACTTATCTCCCTAAAGTCTTCATCTGAGAAATCCGGTGATATGATGCCAGCTTTGTTGTTTAAGAGTATTGCATTGCCTAGCGCGGTGACCCGCGACCTCAATGCTTTAACCTCCAACCCGTATTTGGTAGCCTCCTTCCTCAAGTATTCTACCTCGGAGCTATACGCGAAGTAGGGTAGTAGCAGGCCGTTGTCGTTCCCCGCGATGAAAACCCCGTTTAAAGGGCTCCCTCCCACCCTAAACTCCACCAAGTTTACCCCTAGAACCTCTGATATGAGGTCCAAGTCGTCTCGCGGGAGACCCGGGGGGATCAAGGCTATTTTATTATTCGCAAATATGTAAACCCCTATATTCGAATTACCGTAAACACTCAGCTTAACTATCTCCATTAAATAAAACACCTATATGCCTCAAGAACCCCCGGCTTGAGGTCTACGTCTAGCTAGTAAAACCCTAGCTGTCTTCTCGTTTGGGTCAAACCTCACCTCAACTACAACCCTCCTAGGAGGCTTCTCCCTACCCCTAGACCAAACAAACTTGTTTACCATGGGGTCTATGATTATCTTCTCGGCTTGTTTGAAGTGCCTGGACACGTACCTCCTAATCAGCCTGACCGCTCTGTCAGCCCTGTTCATCCTCCTACCAAAGTATACTCTCGCAAGGGGGATTACATGAGTAGACTTCTTAACCTGGCTCTCGCTCACCTAAACCACCTCTTAGAGCTTTAGCTTGCTTCTACGCCAATTCCTAAGCCGAAAACCTCTCCTAACCCTTCTATTAGTCTTCAACGTAACCCATATAGGTATAGGTCTATTGCTTTTAAGAGCCGCCGCCAACCTGAGCTTCCTGGCTAGCGGTTTGAAGCGTGCCATCCCTACTTCCTCCTTATCTCAATCCTAGTTTCCCTATGTGTCTGCTCGTAAATTTCCGATAGCAATCTTTTCAGAAAATCATCCGTGATAGGTATTTTAACTCTTCCACTCTTAGCCAAGTTGATCAATTGTTCCTCGAGCGCTTGAGCAAGCTCGGGTTTAACCAGCCTGAGATTCGACAGCCTCTCCCTAGCCTCAGGTGTGAGTATCTGCCTCAGAGCGGCCTCTATTTGGGCTCTGCGTTCTTTCTCCTCCTCCAGCCTCTTCCGCATCTCAGCTAGCTTCCTTCTCTTAATCTCCTCCAACTCCTCGTCCTCGTATTCTTCCCCCATCTTAAAACACCTTCCCAGTTGTCTAAAAGTGGTTTTAATCCTCTTAAGGTTTAACTAGCAGGCAAGTACTTCGAGTACTCAGGGTTCTCCCTCGCGTACTCTCTAGCGACTTCTAGGGCTATCCTATCCATTATTGCGACCGCCTGGGGCGTCAACACTCTGCCCTTCTTAGTTTTCCTAACTAGCTGGGCCTGCTCCAGTTGGTGCAGTATCGTCCTCACCACACCCCCACCTGCTTTCCTGAAGTGGGGCGGCCTCACACCCCTCCTCTGCCTCCCGCCATATATAACCCTAAACCCTCCCACGCCGATGGGCTCCCCAGATTTATATAGTTTCCTCATAATGCTAGCCGCCCTAGTATACCACCAATCCGGGTCCGTGGGCGGTTTCTCCTTGAAGCAACCTGTTTTAACAAATATGTGCCAGCTCGGCGGCTTGACCTCTGGGACATTCTCTCTCAAGTACTCGGCAAGCCTCCTTATCAACCTGTCAGCCGGTACTTCCAGAGCGTTGACCATCCTCAAACACTCTCTGAAGCAAGCTAGATGTAGTTTAATCAAATGGGTGTTTTAAATATTAATAGACTGTCAACCACCCTTCCTCTCCTTTACAAGTATGAAAGTGTGTCCTCTAACATCTCTAACAACACCGCCTGTCCTCGAAGCTATGAGCTCTGCAAGGCTCTCGACATCGCCGCCAGCCGTCTTCAAGTACGATTTGAGGACGCGGATCTTCACTACACCCTTCTTATCCAACCTATTCCTCACTTCTCTGATAAAACTCTCTGAAACCCCTCTCTTACCCAGCTGGACATCTACTTTGCCCTCGAGTCTCCTCTTAACCTCCTCTTTGATTTTATCATCAACCGTCTTCTCCACCCGCACTCTATGCATGTTATAACCAGTCTTGAACCTTTACCCTCACTCACTATCCTGTACCTCGTCGTCAAACCGGGTATTAGGGGGATGCGGCATCTCCTGCAGTAGCCTCTTCGTATGTATCTCGGGGGTCTCGTCCTGCCTTTACCGGCTAACTCGATTATTAGAGAAATATACCTTCTAGCAAGCTCTTTATCACCTTTTCTAACAGCCTCAACCGACAGATCGTATAATATTCTCATTCTCTGGAGTGCTAGATCCCTTAGAACCCTGCTCAAAAAGCGTCCCCACTAAATCTTAGCCCAGTATATCAACCGATGAGCTTGTTAAAAACTGTTCCAGTTAAATCATTGCCTGAGGCAGGTGATGATGGGAAAATTAAATATAATTTTACTAGAAGCAGGATTAGAGCTAGTTCCAGCCGAGATATCGCGGGAGCCTTCCGTGGTTAAAAACGCTAAGAAGAGGGGTAAAAAACCCGTTGAGATACTCCTCGACATATCTGTCCACTACCATGCCGCGAGAAAGCTGAAGGACTGGATGAAGCGTGGGAGACCAGACATAGTCCACACAACGCTCCTCCAACTACTAGATGGCCCTGCTGCCAGGAACGACCTTGTAAACGTGTTTGTACACACGTACGGAAACAAGCTGATATCTTTTAAAACAGGAGTCCGCATACCCCGGAACTACAACAGGTTTACCGGCTTAATGGAGCAATTGCTCGTGGAGGGCAGAGTACCGCCTGGAAGCCGGGAACCCTTGATAAGGGTAGAGGATTACGGGCTAGAGGACTTCCCTCAGAAGACCGGTTTAAAAGGCCTACTACTCCTCTGGGAGAAGGGGGAGCCCGCAGAGTTGGGTAGTCTAGTGACCCGAGCCATCGAGGAGGGCTATGCTATTGGCATTGGGGCATTCCAGCACGGTGATTTCAGTGAAAGTGTATTGGGGATCGCTACAGAGAAATATTCGATCTACAAGGAATCATTGCCGACATGGATCGTAGCTTCACGCTTGATCACAGCATTCGAGTTAAAGCAAGGTTTATTAAGGATTTAATAGAATAATAATTGCCGGATCTAGATCAAATAATTCAAAAATATGATCTAGCATTCCTACGATGTATAATAATTATATATAATAACATGTTTATCGCTTCCTTTTAAACCTTCTAAAACCAATAACTTTACGATAACAACACTTTTCAAGAGTTTGGATCGGGTGTTAATTTTATGGATCAGCAGGTTGTAACGCATGGGAATGAAGGCAGGGTTGACCCGCTGGTTGAGTACGCCAGGTGGAATAGCCTGGATGTCAACGAGAACGCTAACAGGTATATGGGTCCAACAGGTTTCTTCAGCTACCTCCTAGAGGAGTATATGAAGAAGGATCTCCTTGACCTGATACCTCATAGGATACTGAAGGCGCATAAAGCGGGTTTAATATACTTACATAAGCTTCCTCACAGCATTTACATACCCTACTGCTCAGGCCACAGTGTTAGCAGGCTCCTGGAGAAGGGTTTGAAGACTTTCACCGTCATCTCTAAGCCAGCCAGGCACTTCGATACATACGTTGATCACATAGCCAACTACCTCATCACGTTGCAACACTACTTCACCGGAGCACAGGCTTTCTCAAGCGTCGAATGGTATGCGGGCCCCTTCATAAGGGGCGATAAGCTGGATTACAAGACTGTTAAGCAGCATATCCAGAGGCTGTTATTCAACCTCAACTACCCCACTAGAATCGGGATGCAGACGCCTTTCACGAACTTCACGGTGACAATGAACGCCGCTAAGAAAGCGCTGGAGGGAGACTACGCTGTATACGATGGAAAGAAGACCGAGCCGCTGGGCGTCTACGAGGACGAGGCCAAACTATTCCTGAAGGCCATGGTGGAGCTACTGATGGAGGGGGACGCCGTCGGCCAGCCGTTCACCTTCCCGATACCAACCCTCATGACGACGGCTAAATGGCTCTGGGAGGATCCGGAGATACATGAAGCCGTGTTCAAGACAGCCGCCAAGAGAGGGAGTTTCTACTGGTTAAACACGAGAGTCGTAGACCCGGATGCCTCCTTCGCGATGTGTTGCAGGCTGACTATTGACAAAAACGAGCTGGCATACGCTTTCTCCAAGAGAGGCGGCTTCACCTTGAAGGGGAGCTCGCTGACCAGGAGGGATGTTGAGGAGGCCGAAGAGGAGTACTGGAGTAAACTTGAGAGGCAGAGATTCGGAGGTATATGGGCTATGCCGGATATAACGGGGAGTGTTAACGTCGTTGACGTTAACCTGCCTAGGCTGGGCCTAGAGTCCCAGCGCGAGGAGTCCAAGTTCTGGGAGCTCTATGAGGAGAGGCTTGGGCTTGTGAGGGAGGCTGTGGACTGGTTTAGGCAGAGGTATGTGAAGCTTATGAAGCAGTACCCGGGCTTGTACAGCATGATACTAGAGTACATGCACGAGTTCCCTTCAAGCCACTTCAACACAATAGGGCTCGTCGGGTTACCCGAGGCCGCGGCCATATACATGGGTGAGCCGAAGCTGTGGCTGGAGGGCTCAAGGAGGGATTGGCTTAGGGCGGCTGACTTGATGAGGAGGATGGTTGAGTTCGCCACAAACCATGCGAGAGAGTGGATGAGGGATACTGGGACGCCTTGGAATGTCGAGGAGGTGCCCGCTGAGTCTGCTTCCCCGAAGATGGCGGCGTTGGACATGAAACTCTACCCCGAGCTAGCCGATTACCTGCCGGACCCCGAGAACCCTGTCTACAGCACTAGTATCGCCCCGTACTATGGTGAAATAGATTTATCCGAGAGAATTGAAATCGAGTCGAGGGTTCAAAAATACTTCACGGGAGGAGTAATGATGCACATCTTCCTGGGCGAGGAGGCTGAACCCGAGGCCCTAGCTAAGCTGGCTAAGAGGATAATGGAGACTGATATAGTGTACTGGAGTTTCACGCCGGCTCTAACCTACTGCCCATCGTGCGGTAGAACCTTCACAGGCTTGTACACTAGGTGCCCAGTGTGCGGTAACACCAACGTGGAGGTCTGGAGTAGGATAATCGGCTACTACAGGCCTCTCAAGAACTGGAACCCGCAGAGGAGGAGGGAGTTCTGGACTAGGAAACACTATAGTTGAAGACAAGTTTGTGAAAAGGTAATTTTCAATGTTGAAAATCAAGCTTATCGGGGCCGGCTGGAAGAACATAAGTCTCGTAGACGTAGTGGACTCGGTCACGTTCACCCTATGGCTTTGCGGATGCAATTTAAAATGCCCTTTCTGCCACAACTGGAGGCTGGCTGAAAACGACCCTGAGAAATGCCGCCTACTAGACGTAGACCGCCTCCTGGACGAGCTAGAGGCTTCGAGGAGTCTAGTAGACTACCTCCACGTCACAGGCGGGGAGCCGTTGGTGCAGTGGGCCGATCTAGAGGAGCTTCTAAGGATCGCCAAGGAGAATTACAGCGTTAAAACTAGTTTGAACACCAACCTCACACTCTTTAAACCACTAGGCAAGCTCCTCGATAGAAACGTTGTAGACCATATTGCCTCGGACTTGAAGATTCCCCCGGAGGTCATGTTTGGGCAAAAACCCGAGTCCGTTGGAGTATTATGGAGTTTCTACGAGAGAAGCCTATCGCTTGTGGCAGACTACAACATACCCCTCGAGCTCAGGATACCTGTCTCCAAATTCAGTAAGCCGGAGCTCGTGGTAGGCTACTTGGACAAGGTTAAAACCCCCTTATCGAGGATGAGTAGCCTGGTTATAGTGGTTCAACCGCTACTAGGCGAGCCTGTCACCACACCCAGGGATCCGGGTTGGTGCAAGCTCTTCTGCAACCCAGGCAACGACCTGCTCGACGCCATCGCTGAATCGGTGTCTAAGCTGGGATTTAAGACGAGGGTTAAAAAATGGCTTTCAAGCTGAGCTCTTTTAACGCTAACACCCGCTAATCTATTTTCGGTTGGTCACTGGCATGCATGCTAAACACTACCCTTCAGCGAAGTTGATAGCCAAGCTAGAGAACTCCGGGAGGCTTATAGCTGGGGCGGCTAAACTCTCGATCTCACCACGGGAACTCGAGGGTATACTGGAGAAAATGAGTGAGGATAAAGCCGAAGAGTGGGTTAGAGAGCTTGTGAGGAGAGGCCACGGAAGCCCTTTGGAGCACAGCCTATACGTCTTCGAAGTGGTTTGCAGCAGGGTTTGCAGCCACCAGCTCGTCAGGCATAGACACGCATCCTTCACCCAGCTGAGCCAGAGGTATAGTGATAGATATCTCAGGGGGGTTGTAGCCAGGGCGAGAGAGGTGTTAGGGGGTGATACGAGCGGGCTGGACGAGGTTGCTGTGCTGGATAAGCTTATTGGGGCCGACCTAGACTTCAACACGCTTCTAAGCATCGTTGGCGAGGGCTTCATCGTCCCACCGAGAGTCATAGAGTTGAAGGACAGCTTCTTCCTGAAGAAACTTGCCGAGGGTGTTAGAAACTACTATATCTCCCTCAGGAGCGGTGTCGGCTACGAGGACGCCAGGTTCCTACTGCCGCAAGCTGTTAAAACAAGGCTTGTATTCAGCGCAAACGCCAGGGAGCTACTCGAAGTATTCATACCCTTGAGAACCTGTAGTAGAGCCCAGTGGGAGATCAGGTGGGTTGCCTGGATGGTGAGAGAAGAGCTCGTGAAAGCGGAGCCAATGGTATTCAAGTACGCTGGCCCCCGGTGTGTTCTAGCCGAGAACAGGGTAAGGGCTAACCCGTGCTCCCTGGAGGACTTCATCGAAGGAAGATGCTCCTTCACGATAGAGAGGTGCCCCGAGCTCGTCCCCAACCACAGGATAAGAGACTGCCTCGTCTCATCGGTAACGGACTATTTGAGGAACATCCACGGAATTTAACGCCACAGTTAATCAAGGAGTAAGGATCCCCTACGCAACCGCGAAAAAACGTGGGGGCGAGGAGGACATGTTTGCTAGGGACAGGGCTCTCAATGATTTAAGCCGTTGTGTTGCGGGAGGGAAAATAAATTATCCCTTGAACCATCCGGAAACTAATCCACTGGCTACCTCCACTCGGTAGCGTTTACCTCCACTATCCTAAGGAAGTAGCTTTCGAACACGACTCTGGTGGCTAAACCTGTTTGGTTGAGAGGGGGTGTGCTAGCGGTTATTAGGATCAGGTGACCGTGGGAGGCGGCTAGTTCTCGTAGAGTAGCCTGGGATATGTCGCCGTCGTATACTATTAGGAGAGAGGGATCCGGGTTCCTCACGTAGAGGTGGATGAAACGTATAATCCACTCAGGGGCTATTATAACGTCCCTCCCATACATCTCTGAAGCCCTGTGCGCTACATTTAAACCCGCGTTGTATAGGAAGAGGTCCGGTGGCATAGGCTTCAGCAAGGTTGGAGTCCTGTAGAGGGTCTGATATATTTGAGCGTTATATAATTCCCCACCCGGTAGGATGGCGTAGAAGCCGGGTAGCGATATCAAGAGTACCGTGGTTGCAGCCAGGCCGCGGGACTTTACTTTAGAGATCTCGCTGAGGCTTGAAGCCATTATTATAGGGGTGGCAAACATCAACACTCTATCCCACTCCCCGTTGGTGGCGTTGAAGACAGGCGTAATGAAGGGTGTGAGGGTGAGGAGTAGGAGGGCGAGGGATACAAAGGGGGAGTACAGTGTTTCATGCTTCCTCTCGAGAACCCATGAGACGTAGAATGGGAGGAGAGGGGCTAACGTTAGCAGGATGTAAGCCATAATGTAGGCCCCTTGTTCAGATGTGTACGCGAAGCCGACTACTGGAGGTGAGAAAAGAGTGAGGGGGTTGCCCGTCACTGGAGGGGTATTCATAAAGTATACTGCCATCGAATACGAGGCTATTGAGGTTGCGAGGTAAAACAAGCCGTTTAACAAGCTTCTGTGCCTCGCAATCTCGATCACTGATATAATGGCGGAGACGACACCCGAGACGAATCCCCCGAACTCGCTTGCGAGGCTGGAAAGTATAAAAAATACCCCTGGGATAATGGGCCTCCGCCTCTCGGCCAATATTAAAGCTGCTAAGAACAGTGACTCAGCGAGGACCTGCTTCATTAGATCCCACGATAGCCTTAGCATTATTAAAGATAGAGATGAGATTAAGCCGAGGAGTAAACCTGTCTTGTTGTTGAGTTTGAGAACTCTGACACCGTAGTATACTGTGAGAGATGTTAAAACCGAGTACATTACGGCTGGATAAAACTTGAATATTATTACAGGGTCGACTACCAGGGCAAGCGGGTATAGAAGCCAGTCGAGGAGTGGTGGAATTCTTCTCGGATAGCCGAACCAGTAGTAGACTCCTATGATGCTGGGGGAGGCTACGTAATCTCTCAGATGAGCTACGTACTCCACTGTATCATAGCCTATAATATAGCTAGAGTAGTATACCTCGGGCATCAATCTAACAGAGAAGGCTATAAGACCAGAGGTTAAAACAGGGTGTTTGATGAGAAAGCTCCCAGCAACAGCAAAACCTCTAATGGGGTTGCGGAAGAGAGGGCCGATACCGTGAGTCAGCCCTCCCGTCAAGGAAAAGAGCACTCCTGCGGACACCAGTGGTATAGTTAGCTGGAAATCCCCCGTGTTTATGCAACCCCCTATAAACAATCTCAAAGGAATACTGACGGCTGCGGCTAAAACGCTGTAGACTCTACCAGCCATAATCAATGTGAACCCGAGTATTCTCAGGAGCTCACCGGCCCTGATATAGGGGTTTTTCAAGAGGTTGTAGTTGAAGCTTACAGCGTAAAACCCCGTGATCAACCATATTACCAGGTCTAACCTGGCAAAATATATTTCCAAGCTATTCGGGAAAACTAGGGTTGAAGCGACTAGAACCATTAGCAACAGGAACTCTAAAACCAGCCCGGCAACCCTCACAGATAATCCTCCCAACCAAATACCTGGCAACAATACACTTAGCCGAAATCTTTGTTGAAAATAAATACATTACTTGTCTGAAACACCCTCCTATTTATTCGTTAAACAGCGTGATGTATCCTAGTAGAGGATACTACCGGGTGGTGTCCCCTGATACTAAGTGACTGGGATATTAGGGTCTACATTGAGAAGAAGCTCCTTGTAATCAACCCCTTATTCGAGGACACCGTCCGCGAGAACGGTGTAGACCTGAGGTTCGGAGGCGAGTTCTGCAGGTTTAGGGGCGGGGGTGTTATCGATACGAGGGAGATGAATGTAGTAGACTTCCTGGAGTGCTCGAAGGTCGGCGATGAGGGCTTCATCATAAACCCCTACGAGCACGTGTTGACGACCACTATGGAGTGGGTTGAGCTACCGGCCGACCTAGTGGGGCTGGTCAACCTAAGAAGCACTTTCGCGAGGGCGGGCGTCTACATACCCCCGACAGTCATAGACGCCGGGTTCAAGGGGGAGGTTACAATAGAGATTATAGGGGGTCCGAACGCTATTAGAGTCTACCCAGGCCAGCGCTTCCTCCACGTCGTCTTCCTGAGAACAAGTAGCCCTGTTTACAAGCCTTACAGCGGGAAGTACCAGGGGCAGAGGGGTGTGACGCCGGCTATGAGAGATAAAGCCTGAGAAAAATACTAAAGTGCCGCCGCCGGGATTTGAACCCGGGTCACGGGCTTTCCACGCCTCCCAGCAGGGGCTCGAGAGGCCCGCATACTTGACCGGGCTATACTACGGCGGCTCCTTCTAAAAATATGAGTGGGGGAGTTTTAAATTCAACCCTCCACTATTCTACAATGAATGCGTGGTGGATCAAGTGGTCTCCATCAGCCTCGTATACGAGCTATCCTCTATAGTCGGCGTCCTCATTCTCATCCTCTTATTAGTAGCCTCATTCCTCAAGGGGGGCTTGCTGAAAATTGTTTTCACAACACTGGGTACTCTGACCATTCTACTCCACTACACCATAATCTACCTTGTCGAAACATCTCGTAGCCTCAACCTCATTATACTCCCCCTCCTATTAGTGGAGTCGACTAGCAAGGGCTCGACAATATACCCGGATGTTGGACAGCTAATTATCCTCGGGGAGATACTCCTCTGGAGGAATGAGATAGTAGGCCTTATTAAGAGGAGAGTCAGCTAGCAGGACGGGGGTAAAAATTCTATTCAACCCGATAGAGATCCGGCTCCATCCAGCTTTAAACAAGGCTCCAATCAGCTTACCTGCTTACCTTCGACCTCCGTCGAGGTTAACAGCAGGTAGGCAAGGTATATTGCCTTGGATTGGTCGGCTAAGAAGCTTTCGATGACTTTTCTCAACTCAGGGTACAACTGCCCTTTCTCGAAGACCCTCGAAACAACGAGAACCACGTCTTCAACCCTAACGGCCGGGTTGAATAGGCCGGCTTCGATCAGGGTGTCCCATATGTTCAAATCCCCCATCCAGGCAGGCCTCTTCACCTCCCGTACGTCTATAAGCCTGTCAGGCCCCATGTTCTCCAACACTCTCACGAGCGTCCTCAAATTAGCTGTCTTGAGCTGAGCTATAGTTTTCTCCTTGGAGTCAACTATCAACTTGTAGTCCTCGTAATCTATTTTCTCAGCTATCATGGACTCCAGCTCTCTCAAAGAATCAGGCGGCTTAATGTACGGTATAGGAGGGTAGATTTCGACAGCGTGGTAGAAGCCCTCGCCGTCGAAGAACCCTACCCCCGCTATCAAGGTTGTTTTCAGCGATTCCTCACCGGAGACCTCGGTGAACACGTAGAGGGAGCCTAGTTTAAGGGATCTACCTGGCTTGGGGATCCTGACCCTCACACCCTTCACAACTAGGTAGAGCTTCTTCCTGGATAAAATGTAGTCGACCACTCTCAGCATTTCCTGCTTGACAATACCCCAGTTGAAATCGTAGGACACGAGGCTCGAGTAAGCTAATTCGTCTATCTGGGATAAGAGTATTCTATCCAGCGGTGTGAAATCGTATTCCTCGACGAGTTTCCTCACATAACTCCAGTCAATCCAGTCTATGAGCCCCGCTGCCTCCGGCTCGTGGAGGTTAAAGTACTTTGTTTCACCAACCTTAATTACGTCGTACATGATTGTCTCAAAGGCTATGCCTAGTTTCTTCCTCAATAATATCATCAGGCTTGCTAGAGCCAGCCTAAGCAACTCGGCGTTTTCAGCGGGGTCGACCTGGAAACTATAGCCGTAGGTGAAATCCCTGTACTCTCCCCCGGTTGGTGTAGGTAGGTAGATATTCCTCCTGTCGTAGAATACTATTGTCTCGCCCCCTGCTTTCAGAGACCTTGGCTTCTCGGATCTAAGAGACCAGATACATCTATTGGGGATCTTCCTGTACGCACCAAAACCTTTGGATGGGACGTACACCACGCAGAGCTGGTTTGACGAGATCCTGCCTGACAGCAGGTCTTTCAGGATATTCGGTTTTTCACCCCACCCTTCTTTCACATATCTGTACTCCTCTAGGGCAACTCTGAAGACGTCGTCGTGGTAGAAATCTACATCCCTGAACCTCTTCTCTAAAACCCTTGCCACATGCCTCGTGCTCCTCCCTCTCTCAAGTGCTACAACAATAGATTCCTCGCCGTAGTCAATGCAACCGGGTTGAAACCTCTCAACCAGATCACAGTGGCCTATTGGCTCTAAGGCGACCTCACCACCTTCTTTAACAAGGTATCTCTTAACCCCGTAGGGGGGTCCATACTCGTAGAAGTTCAGTCTCTCGAAGACCCTCTTCAGAGAATTGTAGTCGACTCTCCCGCTCTCCAGCAAACCGGCTTTTTCAAGGGCCTCCTTCTCCTTGTCCGTCAACTCCATCTTAAACCAGGGTGATATGAGCTTGGAGAGCCCGAGGAATAGGTGTAGGTAGAGGTTGTCAGGGTTGATGAGGGTTCTCTCGATGCCTAGGTTGAGCCACTCCTCCAGGGCTTTGAAACCGTTCGCCAGAAGCTCTCTATCCCACCTACCAAGGGGGATTATGACTGTCTCCGAGAACCCTAGTTCCACCCTCCTACCCTTCCTCCCCTCCCTCTGGTAGAACTCCCTTACGTCCTCCGGTAGGCCTAGGTGGACTATCCTACCCACCTCCCCTATGTCTATCCCCTGGGAGAGGGTTCTAGGGGATATCAGTAGTTTCACAACGCCTCTCCTAGTCTTCTCCTCGACCTCCTCCCTCCTCTCTTTGGGGACGAGGTGGTGGTGTGTTGAAGCAGGTATATCCTCCCCCAGCCTGCTCTTAAGCTCTCTTAAAACCTCCTCCGCGTGGCTAATGCTCTTGGTGAAGACTATTGTAGCGTAGTCGTCGTTGAGGTAGTGGGATAAAATCTCTGTGTAGTCGAGGTGTATTGAAGGGGTTTCAACGCCTATTGACTCCAGGTACTGGATGTAGAAGTAAGGCTTCTCAGCAAACGAATTGAAATCTTCTAGAGCTCTCTTAACCTCATCCGGTAATTTCCCCTGGATCTCCGGTCTAGCCACCTGAGACCTCAGCTTATCCCAGATATCCCGGAGGTTCTTGCCGAGGATGATGTAAACCCTGTTCTCAACTCTGAAGGGCTTGCCCTTAACAACCCTGTAGCCCCTCCCTGTCACCCTCTTAAGAAACTCCCCTAGATCCTCGGGTTGTGATATCGTGGCTCCCAACACAGCAACCAGAGGCTTCTTATCTGAAACCTCGGAGATGACCTCGAGTATTGCGAGTAGTAGTGCTATGCTACGTGGACTGTAGAAATCTATTTCGTCAACCACTATTAGGTCTGCCTCCTTGTAGTAATTGTGTAGTAGCGCTGAGGACTGCGATAGCAGGAACTTCTTTAAGTCGCCTAGTAGGAAAGCCGGGTTTGTCACGACAATCCCCGCTCTACCCAGCTCCTCCATTAAACGAGTCCTACCTCCCGCGAGCTTCCTCCTGACCTTGGAGCTGTCTAGCTGAGTGAACCCTAGCTTCAGCAACTTGCTGTACTCTCCAATCCTCCTGACCTGGTCATTTGCCAAAGCGAGGGTGGGGTATATCGCGAGCGCTTTAACAGGGTCGCCCCGCCTCACGCGCTCTAGGACATAGAGAACCCATGCCTCCGTCTTCCCGCTACCTGTGCCGGACACGAGTATAACGTTCTCACCGCTTCTCAGAGCATTCAAAGCCTCTAGCTGGTGGCTGTAAAGCCTCTGCCCCCCAATCCTCGTACCGCTCAGCTCGGGTATTATGTCCGCGAATCGAACCTCGGTGAAATCTGGTTGAGATGCCTCCTCTACATTGAAGTGATACCTGTAACCCATCTTATCCAGGAAAACCCTGGTATCCACCCGCATCCTTGAAGCGCCTTCAAAACCCGGAGCCAGCAAGCCAGTCTTAAATCATCCATACACGCCTTAAAACACTTCTAGGCGCGGGGCAAGTAGATTACAGGCTAATCCTCTAAATTCACCACCTCTTCTCCAACACACCTGGCTCACCCTTCTAGTAAAGATCTCTCTCGCTCCCACCTACCTGCAAACTGGAAGTAGAGGTAAAGCCAGTGAACTCAAAAATCCAAAACTAGAGTTCATCCCACCCTGTTGGCGGCGGTGGCTGTTGCAACAACAATGTTCACCTCCCTATACGCCGAGCGGGATGGCACTGGTAGAACTAAGGCAACCTGCTCTAGGAAAACAAACTTTTTTCTAGCCTGGTTCAATGAGACATGGAACCAACCGATTGAGCCATGTGGGTGGGATAAGTGTAAGAGGAATGTTTTAATAGTGTTCCCGGGATAACGTCATCAATGGTGTTGCCTGTGGGTGTCGGCTTACTCGATTTGTTCCTAGAGTTCATGAAGATAGGTTTCTTCATGTTTGGCGGAGGCTACGGTAGTATAGCGTTGATGTACAAGGAGTTGGTTGAAATACACAAGTGGGTGAGCGACGAAGAGTTTGTTAGAATAATAGGTATCTCCGAGAGCACGCCGGGGCCGATAGCCATAAACTCAGCGACCTACATTGGGTACAAGCTGGGAGGCCTCCCCGGCTCGATTCTAGCTACCTTGGGTGTCGTGATACCCCCCTACCTGGTTATACTTGTGATAGCGATGTTCCTGACAAGCTATATGTCGAGCGAGGGGGCTAGAGTGGTCTTCAGGGGGATTAACGCGGCTGTAGTAGCCCTGTTACTCTACGCGCTGATATCTGTTGGGAGAAGCGTGCTCACATTGAAACAGCCTCCATTCATAAACGTTGTCTCCGTAGCGATATTCGTGGTGGCGTTCACACTACTATACCTGGCAAACCTACACCCCATATACGTGATAGCTGTCTCAGCTGGCCTTAGCATACTGGTTAGAATATTACTGGGCCTATAAGCAGTTTTCAATCCGTGTGGTTTCTAAGCCTTCCAGCACTAACGGGCTCCACGTGGACTGTAGCCTCATAGCCGAGCTCTCTCCTCAAAGCCTCCTCGACAGCAGTCGCTACTTCATGCGCTTTCGAAAGAGATGTATTGTCTGGTAGGTGGATGTGTAGTGTGACCTCAACATGGTCCCCGTACCTGTGGACGTGTATGTGGTGCACGCTTAGAACCAGGGGGCTTGTCCTCTTAACCAGGTCTACTATCCTCTCAACCTCTGGTACCGTGGGTGCCTTGCCCAAGAGCTCCGTGAAAGGCTCGGCTAGTATATTGATGCTCGTAACAATTATGATAGCTGAAACCACTATCCCTAGAGCACTGTCAAGCCACGGTGTATTTCTACCAAACGCGAATGCTACTGCTAGAAGCGCTGAGGCTATGGCGTCACTTCTATGATGCCATGCATCAGCTAATATAGGTTGCGCATTATACTTCTTTCCCAACCAGAAAGCCCAGAGAGCAAGGCCTTCCTTCACGAGAGCCGACACCGCCATTACCGTGACCAGGAGCCAGCTAAAGATGTAGGATTCCCCCGATAAAAATTTTTCAAGGCTTCTAATTGTGAAGTCTAAGCCTGCCATAAAAAGCATTGACGCTATGATCAGGGTTACAAGCACTTCAGCTCTTCCATGACCAAATGGGTGCTCTTTATCAGGGGGTTTAGACCCCATCCTATACCCAACGACAACAACAATAGATGTTAAAGAGTCTGAAAGTGTGTGAACGGCATCGGCGATGACCGCTATTGAGTTGCACATTACCCCAACCACGATCTTGACCATAAATAGTGCTGTGTTCACGAATATCGATACGGAGCCCTCTAGGTACCCTACTCGTTTCCTCTCATGAAAACTCTGCATTGCTCGATCAACGAATTAGTTGACAATGCTGAGCATTTTTATGCTTTTATTATAACGGCAAAGCTTTTTTCAAGGGTACTAACTTTCATAACGATCTGAAGCTCGAAAAGGAAAGTCTAGTAGAGATACGCCACTAACCCTATTACTTTCTCCCCCCATTTCTAACATTGTTACTAAGTTTATTAGGGTCTTTGAACTACAGAGGTCTGTAGTTACTACAGAGGTGTGTAGTTTTGCCCTTTCTTTGACAGACCGGTTGAAAAACCTGAAGAGCTATTTGATAGGGAAAGCGAGTTAGAGACTTTGAGGAGGGCTATTAAGAGCTTTGCAATAACCGTAGTTACCGGTTTTAGAAGAGTTGGAAAGACGTCGCTCATTAAAGCAGCCACCTATGCTTTGCCACGCGTCTATATTGATGCCAGAAAGTTCGAGTCTTTCCAGTACTTAACCTATGAGATATTTATTGAGGAGCTCAAGGCGAGTGTCTCAAGGTTTGTAGCTGTTAATAGAAGAGTGCTTGACTACTTGAAGGCTGTTAAGGGTGTTAAGGTTCTTGGGCTAGAAATCGAGTTTGATCATGGAAGGTTGAGACCTCTACTGACATCCATTCTTGAAGCCATGGATTTGTGGGCTAGGGATAATGGAGAAAAGCTGGTTGTAATTATTGACGAGGCTCAGGAGCTCGTTAAGCTTAGAGGATATGATATAATTCCAGCTATCGCATATGCCTACGATAACTTGAGGAACTTGTCGTTCGTTTTTGCGGGGTCTAAGATTGGCTTGCTCTACCGGTTTCTAAAAGTGGAGGATCCATCATCACCTCTCTACGGCAGGTATGTGGAGAGGATCGAGTTGAAGCCTTTGAGTAGGGAGAAAGCTATTGAGTTTCTTAGGGAGGGGTTTGAGTATCATGGTGTGAAAGTTGACGAAAACTTCCTGAACAAGGCTGTAGACAGGGTTGACGGGGTTGTGGGCTGGCTTGCTTACCTGGGGTTAAGAGTTGTTAGCAAAGGTTATGCGGATCCTGCAATAATTAATGAGGTTCTCGAAGAAGCTTCTAAGATTGCTGTAAACGAGTTCTGCAACTT